>JBDSMV010000096.1:0-11090 GCA_039915715.1 Rubrivivax sp.
GGTGCACAACTACAAGCCTGCAATCCTGATCCGCGACACCGGTCGTTTCTTGCGGGTCGACGTGCCGACTCGGGTCGACAAGCAACGCGAATGGAACAAGCCCGTCTGGTGGCCGGCCGGGTTGCTGCTGTTGGCAGCGGCAGCGCTGTACTGGGTCGCGCACAGCAACCTGAAGCGGCGTGAGCGCACCAATGCGCGTGGTGAAGTCCTGGCCAGCTGACGTGCTCCCAAGCTCACTGCGTTCGCTACCCCCCGAGGGGGCTCCCTTTCCTTCGGGCGGCCGTGCGGAACGGGGATCGGCGACATCACCGAATTCCAGATGCTGAACTACCTGCTGCGCCGGCTCGTCTATGCCGTGCTGATCCTAATCGGGGTCAACCTGCTGACCTTCTTCCTGTTCTTCACGGTCAACACCCCCGACGACATGGCGCGCCTGAATCTGGGGGGCAAGCGGGTCACCCAGACCGCAATCGACAAATGGAAGACCGAACGGGGCTACGACAAGCCGCTGTATGTCAATTCGAACAAGGAAGGTGCGCAAAAAGTCACCGACACCATTTTCTGGGACCGATCGATGTCGCTGTTCGCGCTCGAGTTCGGTCGCCCCGACAGCGAAAGCGCCGGCGACATCGGCGACGAGGTCTCGACCCGCATGTGGGTCAGCCTGCAGATGGCATTGCCGCTGTTCGTGTTGCAGGTGATCGCCAGCACCAGCTTTGCGCTGCTGCTGGTGATGTTCCGCAATTCGAAGCTCGATGTGTGGGGAGTGGTGGCGTGCGTGCTGATGTTGTCGATCAGCAGCCTGTTCTACATCATCGTCGGCCAGTTCCTGTTCTCGCGCGTTTTGAAACTGGCGCCAATCTCGGGTTATGCGCCGGGCTTCGATGCGGTCAAGTTTCTGGTGCTGCCGATCGCGTTGTCATTGATCGCCAGGCTGGGTGGCGAGGCGCGCCTGTACCGAGCGATGTTCCTGGAAGAAATCGGCAAGGACTATGTGCGCACCGCGCGCGCCAAAGGCTTGTCTGAAACCGCGGTGATGTACGGCCATGTGCTGCGCAATGCGCTGATCCCAATCGTCACCAGTGCCGGCTCATACCTGCCGTATGTGTTCCTCGGCAGCCTGGTGTTCGAAAGCTTTTTCGGACTGCCTGGTCTCGGCGCCTATGTCATCGAAGCGATCAGCAAGCAGGACTTCGCGGTGGTTCGCACGATGGTGTTCCTGGGCTCGCTGTTGTACATCGCGACCTATGTGCTGATCGACATCGCCTACACATGGGTCGACCCGCGCGTGCGGTTGAACTGATTCGCCTGAACCGACGGAACTCGAAGCGATGCCCAAGTTCGTGCTGCTCTGGACCGACGCCGCCTTCTGGCTGCTGTTCTTCGCGTTGGTCGCGTATGTCTTGGTGGTGCTGCGCAGTCCGCAGCTTCGTTCCAACTGGCGAAAGGTGTTTTTCAACGGCCCGGCGCTGGCGTCGTCGCTGATCCTGGTGCTGTGTCTGGGCGTAACCCTGGTCGACAGCATCCATTACCGCTCGCTGTTGCCGCCTTCGGCTGCGGCGCCCAACGCGCCGGCTGCATATGACTCGCGCACCCGCTCGGTGCTCGATGCGATCGTCTGGGACTTGATCGCCTCACGCGAGGCGACCTATTCGAAGCCGCTGACCTACCTGGGCTTCACCAAGGAATCGGTGACCGTCGATGGTGAGGTGCAACGGGTTGCCCCGCGGTTGAAGTTCGGCGGCGTCCACATGACCGATCCGAAGTCGCAATGGCTGGCCGACATTGCCACCCGGGCGTTTGTCGGGTTGCTGTTCGGCATCGTTGCCGCGCTGGTGTTGAGCGTCATCGGCGTGGCGTTGATCGCCCGTAGCCAGAAGGTGCCGATGGCCACCACGGCCCGCACCATCCTGCAGCGCGATACCCAGATACCGTGGATCGCCGCCTTCGGCATGCTGTGGGGCCTGTGCCTGGTGATCGGCCCTTCGACTGCGCTGTCGGGGCCCTATCACCTGCTGGGCACCGACCTGACCGGCAACGACGTGCTGCTGCAGTCGCTGAAGAGCATCCGCACCGCGTTCGTGATCGGTACCCTGGCGACGGTCGCCACGCTGCCGCTGGCGGTGGGCCTGGGCTTGCTGGCCGGCTACTTCAAAGGTTGGGTCGACGAAGCGATCCAGTATCTCTACACGGTGCTGTCGTCGATTCCGAACGTGCTTCTGATCGCGGCTTGTGTGCTGATGGTGCAAGTGTTCCTGGACAAGAATCCGAACCTGTTCGAAACCGGCGCCGAGCGTGCCGATGTGAAGCTCTTCCTGCTGTGCGCGGTTTTGGGCCTGACCGGCTGGGCCGGCCTTTGCCGGCTGCTGCGCGGTGAGACGCTGAAACTGCGCGAGCTGGAATACGTGCAGGCAGCAAATGCCTTTGGCGTCAGTGACACCCGCATCATGGCGCGGCACATCTTTCCGAACGTGGCCCATCTGATGTTGATCGTCACGGTGCTCGAGTTCTCTTCGCTGATCCTCTACGAAGCCGTGCTGTCGTATGTCGGCGTCGGTGTCGACCCGTCGATGAACAGCTTCGGCGGCATGATCAATCTGGCCCGCAACGAGATGAGCCGCGACCCGGTGGTGTGGTGGTCGTTCGCAGCCGCATTCGGCTTCATGGTGACGCTGGTTCTGGCCGCCAACCTGTTCGCCGACGGGGTGCGTGACGCGTTCGACCCGCGGGCCAATAACTTCCGCCGGCGACGCCCGAAGGCGGCTGCAAAGGTCATTGTTCAGCCAACTCCGACACCGGCCAGAAGCTGAAGTCACTTCAAGAGACGCTGAACCCCCGATGCTGACTATCGAAGACCTGCGGGTCGAACTGGACGCCGAAGCCGGCGTGGTGCGTGCCATCGACGGCATGCGGCTTTCGATCGAGCGCGGCGAAACCTTTGCGCTGGTGGGCGAGTCGGGCTGCGGCAAGAGCATGACTGCGCTGTCGCTGATGCGGCTGTTGCCTGAATCGGGCTATGTGGCTCATGGCGACATCGGCATCGGCAGCGGGCGTGATGCGGTCGATGTGCTGGCGCTGCCCGAATCGCGCATGCGTGCCGTTCGCGGTGGCCGCATCGGCATGATCTTCCAGGAGCCTGCCACCAGCCTGAACCCGGTGATGAAGGTGGGCAAGCAGATCGTCGAGGCGATCGAGGCCCATACCCCGTTGCGCGGCGGCGCGGCACGTGCCAAGGCCATCGACTGGCTCAAGCGCGTCGGCATCCCGGAACCCGAACGCCGCATCGACGAATACCCGTTTCGCATGAGCGGGGGACAGAAACAGCGCGTGATGATTGCGGTGGCACTGGCGGCCGAGCCCGACTTCCTGGTGGCCGACGAGCCCACCACTGCGCTCGACGTGACGATCCAGGCGCAGATCCTCGATTTGTTGAAAGACCTTCAGCGCGAGAAGCGGATGGGCATGCTGCTGATCACGCATGACTTGGCGGTGGTCTCGGGAATGGCGCACCGAGTGGCGCTGATGTATGCCGGCGAGATCGTCGAAGTGGCGCCCGCAGACGAGTTCTTCTCGAACCCGAAGCACCCTTATGCGCGTGCGCTGCTGCGTGCCTTGCCCGACAGTGCGCGCCGCAACGGCCCGCTGGAAGCCATCGCCGGCACCGTGCCTGCGTTGACCAATCGCTTCGAAGGCTGCCGCTTTGCACCGCGCTGCGCGCAGGAGATGGCGCACTGTGCGACCACACCACCGGAGTTGCTGGATGTCGGTGCGCGCCACACGGTGCGGTGCCTGCTGTATGCGCCAGGCGGTGATGCGCCGCCCATCAAGACGCCGCCGACGCTGGCTCAGGCTGAGGCTCCGGTACAGGTAGCCGGGCCGGTCAACGCCACAGATCCGGTGACGACTGCGGCCGCCGCGAAACAACCGCTGCTGGATGTGCAGAACCTGCGAGTGCGCTTTCCGATTCGAAAAGGCCTGCTGCAACGCGTCAGCGGTTATTTTGACGCTGTCGACGGAGTCTCGTTCGAGGTCGGGCATGGCGAGACGCTGGCACTGGTTGGCGAATCGGGATGCGGCAAGACCACCACCGGCAAGGCGATCGTGCAATTGATGCGGCGCCTGGCGGTGACCGAAGGCACCGCCAAGCTCGAAGGCCAGGACTTGTTCACGCTCGATGGTGACGAATTGCGCTCGGCGCGTCGTCAGGCCCAGATCATCTTTCAGGACCCGTTCTCGTCGTTGAACCCGCGCATGCGGGTGGCCGAAATCCTGGACGAAGGTTTGGCTGCTCTGCAACCCGACCTGAGCGCGGACCAGCGTCGCGAGCGCATCGCGCTGTTGACCGAACAGGTGGGCATGCGGCGCGACGCATTGGGTCGTTATCCGCACGAATTCTCAGGCGGGCAGCGCCAGCGCATTGCCATCGCCCGCGCGCTGGCGGTGCAGCCGAAGCTGATCATCTGCGACGAGCCGACCTCGGCGCTCGATGTGTCGGTGCAAGCGCAGATCCTGAACCTGTTGCGCGAGTTGCAGCGTGAGTTGGGCGTGTCGTTTCTGTTCATCACGCACAACATCGGTGTGGTCGAGTACATCGCCGATCGCGTGGCGGTGATGCGGGCTGGGCGCATCGAAGAGCAGGGGCCTTGCGAGCAAGTACTGACGCGGCCAGAGCACCCGTATACCAAGGCGCTGCTGGCGGCGGTGCCGCGACTGCAGACCGCGACGGCTTGATCGACTGGCTTCAAGCGCCAATTACATGAAGAAGGTCCGGAGGCCGCGCACCTTGCGCAGCCTCCGGGCCTTCTTGCTTCAGCTCAGCCGTGGCCGATCAGAAGGTGTAGTTCACGTTGCCGAAGTAAGTGCGGCCATACGCTTCCGTGTAGCGCGGGTCGTAGCCCCGCTGCTGACGTGAGCTCTGGTTCGAGAACGGCGGGTCCTTGTCGAACAGGTTGCGAACACCGGCGGTCAGCGAGAAGCCCTTGAAGAACTTGGCGGTGCCTGACAGGTCGACCAGGGTGTACGAGTTCACCGACTGGTAGAAGCTTGGGCCACCCACCACCGTAGACGGCAGGTTCTGGTCGACATAGCCGGTCTTGTGGCGAACCTGCAAACGCGAAGAGAAGTTGCCGAGGTTCCAGCGCAGCGCGGCCGTGTGCTGCCAACGGAACACCGGGCTGCCGTCGGAATAGATGCCCACATTCTGTTTCAGCGGGTCGGTCGGCGCCAGCTGGTACTTGTAGCTGTGGACCCAGGTGCCGTCGTAGGTGAGGGCCAGGTTGCCTGCGCCGCCGGCGTTGAAGTTGTAGCCGGCCGTGACGTCGATGCCGTCGGTGTTGGTCTTGCCCAAGTTGTCGGTCAACGTGATCAGGTAGGCGATCGCGTTGCTGTTGACGTCCAAGCCGCCGCAGCGGTTCAGGTTGGCCTGAACCGCGGTCGACAGTTGGCGGCAGCGAACGTACTTGGCGGCGTACTGCACCGGGTCAGCGATGATCGAGTCGGCGGGCAGCGCATTGATGGTCTGCGTGAGCTTGATGTTCCAGTAGTCGACCGTGAAGGTCAGGTTGGGAATCGGCTCGAGCGCCAGACCCACGCTGTAGGTCTTCGACTCTTCAGGCTTCAGCGCCGGGTTGCCACCTTGCTGAACCTGAACCTGCAAACCGCAATCACGCGACTGGATGCCGCCTGCTGCCACATTGGCCACACCCCCCGGGCACAGCAGCGGGTCGTTGGACGCGCTGGCGGCAAAGGTGGTGGTTTGCGGCGACAGCAACTCGTCCAGCGTCGGGGCCCGGAAGCCCGTGTTGTAAGAGGCACGCACCACGACCTGCTTGATCGGGGCGAAACGCAGGCCGATCTTGGGGTTGAAGCTGAAGCCGGCGTCGGAGTAATCGTCGGCGCGCGCCTGCAAGGTCACTTCCAGAGTCTTCAACACTGGCAACAAGACTTCGGCTGCCAACGCCTTGACGTTGCGGCTGCCCGTGATGTGGTTCGGCGAGCGGCCTGCTGACGGGATCGCATTGACAACGGCGTCGTCTGTGTCGTTGCGGTATGTTTCTCTGCGGTATTCACCACCGAAGGCGAACGCTGCGTTGCCGCCCGACATCGCAAACAGGTCGCGCGAGATGCGGAAATCGACGCCTTTGGTGCTGCCGTTCGCCGTGGCGAAGGTACCGGTGCGCTTGGCCTGCTCGATGATCGCCAACTGTGCCGGGGTCGCGGTCCCGAAGGGATTGAGGTTGCCCGCTGCGACCTGGGCCCGGATGAACGGCGCATTGACATAGCCGTCCACGGCGCCATCGCTGGCGTTGTTGCTGGTGTAGAAAGCACCCGCCCGGTAGTCGAAACTACCAAGGATGCCCGACATGTCGAGCACCGCGCGGTCGGCGTCGGAGTTGGACTTGTTGGTGCGGCCACCGGCTGGAACCAGACGCCATCCAGCGCTGACGGGTTTGGTCGGATCGACGTTCGGAAACGTGCGCGGGAAGAACGGGCTCGTAATCGGCACCGTGATGCCAGTCACCGGGTCCGGCGCAATGCGCGAGATGTTCTCGTTCTCGGTGTGTAGCAGTTCCAGCGAAACCAGGTGGTTCTGCCCCACTTTCCAGCTTCCGCGGGCCGCCAGTGTTTCAGTCTCGGTATCGGGAACGATGTCGATCGTGGCGCTGAAATCGAAAATGCAGGCCTGGGCGTTGTTGGGGTTGACCAGCGACAGCGGTGGCGCGCAGTTCGGCGCCGTGATGTTGCCCGAAACCGCGCGGCCATTGAGACCGACGTTCTGCGCGAAGTTGCCCGGGAAGGTGGTGCCAGAGCTGCCACTCACGCCCCTCGAAGGGATGATGCCGGTCTTGGAGAACTCACGGTCGAGGGCGCGAATGCGCTTGTTGCGCTGGGTGTCGAACGAAACCCAGAAGTTGGCGCCGTCGACTTCCAGGTCGCCGAAACCACCCACCACCGAGATGCGGTTCTTGCTGCCGCCGTCTTCCTGCGGCCTGCTGGCTTCAAGCGTCAGCGATCCGCCCTTGAAGGCCTTCTTTGTGATGAAGTTGATGACGCCGCCGACCGCGTCGGTGCCGTAGAGGGCCGAAGCGCCGTCGCGCAGCACTTCCACTCGATCGATCACCGCAAACGGAATCGAGGTCAGGTCGACCGCGTTGGCGCCGAAAGCGAAGGACGCGATCCGGCGGCCGTTCAACAGCACCAGGGTCTTGTTCTCGCCGATGGCGCGCAGGTTGGCATAGGAGGCACCGCCGGTGCCGCTGCCGATGGAGTTGAGCGACGAGGTGCTGGACTGGCTGGCCGTGACCAGCTGGATCGCCTGCTCGACCGTGGTCACGCCGGAAGCGCGCAACTCATCGATCTTGAGGATGGTGACCGGCAGCGCCGTTTCATCAGCCACGGTGCGCTTGATGGACGAACCGGTGATCTCGATGCGCTGTTGAGCCGAAGCGGGCAGGCTCGCAATCAGCAGCGTGCTGCCGAAAGCCAGCACCAGGCCGGCGGACAGGCGGGTCTTGGTGAACATAGGAACTCCTGAAGATGGAGCGCAATTGACGCCGGGTCTTGCCGGGCAAGCCGGAACCAAGCGCAAACGCGAGGCAGATAAAGGTGCAAACGCGGCGAATTGTGTAGGACAAAACGCCGCCGGAGCTAGGGGTAACGAGAGGTGTTGTTTGAAAGCTGCGCCTATCCCCCTGCTTTGGTGGCAGGGCTGGATTTCTTCGGTGCTGCTGGCAGCTCCCGGGTCTGATGGATTGCGAGACCGCAGTCACAGCCAGGAGCCGGGCATTCGGCGGTCGATCACGGTCGAGTGAATCAGAACGTGGCGTAGCCCCAACACCTGCAACCCGCGATTCAAGGACCGCTGTGCCGCCGCTTATGACGGGATAAAGGGCGAAATCACCGCGTCGTTGCTGGCGATCGGGGCATCGCCTCCTGCGGGCGCTGGTTCTGGGGACCCGCGCTTTTCTGGATTTCCCGATGCACGCCGTGAAAGTGCGCGCTGACAATTCGGTCACAGCGAGAGGGACAGCATTGACCCACGCTTGAAATGGCAGACAGGGCGCCCACAAGGCAGAGCCCGACATCCGAACACATCGTCTACCTAGGAGTGGTTCATGTTCAAGAAGACACAGGTCTGTACCGGCGTGTTGGTTGCGCTTGGGGGCGCACTACTTGCAACGTCGGCGCCGGTTTTGGCCCAGACAGCCGAACGCATCGAGATCACCGGTTCGCGCATTCGTTCTTTGAACGGCACGTCGATCAGTCCGATACAGAGCCTGAGTGAGGCCGAAATCAATTCCACGCAGCCGGTGGCGGTCGAGGAAGTGATTCGCGGCCTGCCTGCGGCGATTCCGGCGATTGGCCCGGGCACCAACAACGGCTCCGGTGGTGGTGCCACGGTGGATTTGCGCGGTTTGGGGCCGAACCGCACCCTGGTGCTGGTCAATGGCCGGCGCTTCGTGCCTTTCGACCTGAATGCGGTCGTCGACACCAACAACATCCCAATTGCACTGCTGCAACGCGTCGATGTGTTTACCGGCGGAGCGTCTGCAGCTTATGGCGCTGACGCTGTCTCCGGCGTCATCAACTTCATTCTGAAGAAGAACTTCAGCGGCGTTGATCTGACAACTTCCTATGGCGTCTCCGAAAAAGGTGACACCAAGAAGCGCCGCACCGATTTCACGATCGGCGCCAATTCGGCCGACGGGCGCGGCAATGCGGTGCTGAGTATTGGCACCACTCGCTCCGATCCGTTGCGGCAAGGTGAGCGCACCTATGGTGAGTCCGCGATTAGCTCTACCAGTGGTCGCCCGAGTGGGTCGTTCACGACGGTGCCGGGCTACTTCGACTCGGCGTTCATCAGCGGTCAGATCGTCCCGTCGACAGGCGCGCTTAACGAAGATGCGCAGACCTACAACTTCAACCCGCTGAACTACTACCAGACAGGATTGAATCGTCAGCAGGCCACGGCACTCGCCAGCTACACGATCAACGACTACGTGCAGGTCTATGCCGAAGGCACCTACACCCGCAGCAACGTCAATTCGACTCTGGCACCCAGCGGCACGTTCTTCAACACATTTTCGGTTCCGATCGGCAACCCCTACATTCAACCGGCCACCCGCGCCATCATTTGCGCTGCCTACAGCATCTCGCCTGCCAATTGCGTGGCAGGTGCAGGAGGTACGACCGAGTTCGACGTGGACATCGGTCGACGCTTTGTCGAATTCGGACCCCGCCTAAACGACTTCAAGAACAAGACGTACCAGGCCACTGCAGGTGTGAAGGGCAGCTTCCTGCAGAACTGGGGCTATGACGCCTACCTCTCCCGCGGCGAGTCCGACCAATTCCAGATCCGCGGCAACTGGGGTTCGAGCAGCAAGGTTCAGCAAGCCCTTCGCGCCACGAACACGACCACCTGCCTGGATTCGTCGAACGGGTGCGTGCCGCTGAATGTGTTTGGTGCTGAGGGTTCCATCACCCCAGCCCAACAGAAGTTCGTCAATCTCGACGCGTTGCTGTCTCAAAGCGTGCAGCAGGACATCGTCTCGGCATTCGTCACTGGCGATCTGGGCTCGATCAAGAGCCCCATGTCGAAGCAGCCGATCGGGCTGGTGTTCGGTTATGAGAATCGCAAACTGACGACGGGCCAGAAGTCGGATTCGGCCTCACAGATTAATGGCGAGGTTCTGGGCACCGGCGCTGCGGTGATCGACGTGGTGGGCAGTTTTGAACTCAATGAGTTCTACACCGAAGCTCGCATTCCCTTGTTGGAGAACTTGCCGTTTGCGCGTTCGCTGAATCTGGAACTCGGCTACCGTCATTCCCAGTTCAAGGTCGCTTCCAGCAAAACCGACTACGGCAGCTGGAAATACGGCGGCGACTGGGAGCCAGTGAAAGGCTTCCGCGTCCGAGCCGTGGGTCAGCGTGCCACGCGTTCACCCAATATCTCCGAGCTGTTCCTGCCGACCACGACCGGTCTCGACAACTTGGCGGTCGATCCCTGCCAAGGCACCAACATCAATGCGGCGGACGTTGGCCGAGCCGGCACGCTGACCAATCTGTGCGTGCTGACTGGCGTGCCCGCGTCGCGCGTGGGTTCGTTGCCGACACCGTCGGCTGGTCAGGTTAATGTGCTGTCAGGAGGTAACCCGAACCTTTCGCCTGAGATCGCCGACACTTACTCGGTCGGTTTCGTGTTTGAACCTGACTTCGTGCCGGGTCTGACGGTGAGCGTTGACTACTACAACATCGAACTCACCAAGGCGATCTCGAACCCGAGCGTGACCGACGTGTTGAACAGCTGCTATTCGCCAACGCTCAATCCGGGACTGGGCGTGTCAGCTGGCTGCGCTGCGATTGGCCGCGGCCCTGGCGGCACGTTCAACGGCTCGTCTTCGCCTGGCATCCAGTTGCCGGTGTCGAACCTGGGCAAGCTGGCGACCTCTGGCATCGACCTGGCGGCCTCCTACCGACTGCCGCTGCGCAATGTGGGCCTGTCGCCGGCACTCGGTGTGGTCGACCTGGGCCTGAACGTCACCTACGTCGACAAGCTGGAATACCAGGCGACCCCCTCGTCGGTGAACCGCGACTGCCTGGGCTACTACAGCGTGGCCTGCGCGTCCGTCAACGGCAACGGCAACCCCTTCAATCGGGTCAAGTTCGCCCAGCGCGCAAGCTGGAACGTCGGTGACTTCCGGGTCGGCTACAACTGGCGTCACCTGAGCAGCGTCGAAGAGGAGCCGGGTGGTACCAACTTCCTGCCCGCCTTCGCAAGGATCAAGTCGTTCAACTATGTCGACCTGAACGGCACTTGGAACGTCACCAAGAACGTGGCGCTGAACCTCAGCGTCAACAACGCGTTCGACAAGAAGCCGCCCGAAGTGGGCAACACCATCGGCTCGACGACCGCCAACAGCGGCAACACGTTCCCGCAGACCTACGATGTGGTGGGCCGTTATTACACGGTCGGCGCCAGCATCAAGTTTTAATCGATGCCGGCATGACCGGGCCCGAAGGCCCGGTCATCTCGCTCCAAGGGCAGCCTGCGAAGGGTGCCCTTTTTCGTTGGCGGGTCCCGGCAGGCGAAG
>JBDSMV010000184.1:0-6623 GCA_039915715.1 Rubrivivax sp.
ATGTCAGCACGGCGCGGTCGCCCTGCAGCGTGAGCTTGCCGGACTCGCCGAGCCGCCCGGTGGCGGCCTGCAGCGCCGCCGTGGCCGCTTGACGGTTGATCGGGGGGGCGGCACGCAGTTCGGCGGCTTCGGCGGCCATTGCCTGCATCGTCTGCCATTGCGCGTCGAGCCCGTCGAGCTCGCGCGGTGCGCTGCGCGCCGTCTGCAGTGCCGGCGAAAGTGCCAGCACCCATAGCAGGTACAGACCCAGCACGCTGGCGGCCACCACCACCATGCGGCGTTCACGCGGCGGCAGACCATGCCACCAAGCGCGCGCCGGCGCCAGGCGCTGCCGCAGCGGGTGGATGCCCGAGGCCGCCTGCGAACTCATCGGACGAGCCATTCGGTGGTTGCGGCGGTCATGCGGCGGTCGCGTGAGACGTCATGAAACGGACCTTCGAGACGGTCGTGCGGTCGGTCGTGCAGTCCGTCATGCAGTCGGTCGTGCAGACGGTCATGCGGCACCCTTGGGTGTCGGTGCCACCGCTGCCGGGGCGGGCACCACCACGGCGCCAGCCGATCCCGCCACCGCACGCGTGACGGTGAGCCGGCCCTCGCTGAAGTCGGCCGAGTAGCCACTGCCTCGCAGTCGGTCGCGAAATTGGGTGATCTGCGGCTCACCGAAGCCCGGCGCGGCCAGGGTCAACGCGCCGGACTCGAAGCGCAGGGTCTGGACCGGACCGGTGCCGTCGGGCCAGGCTGCCGCAGCAGCGCCCAGCAGGCTTTCCAGATCACCGTCGCCAGGACGGCCGGCCGCCGTTCGCAGGCGTTCGGTTTCGCGCTGCATCTGCAGCGGGGCGTCCAGCACGGCGCGCACGTTCGGGTGAGTGGTCTGCAGCAGGGCGGTCATGGCCACGCGACGGTCGCCGATCTGGCGCTCCATCTGCCAGGCCTGCAGATTCAAGCCCAGCACCATCACTGCAGCCAATGCCACGAGGCCGATGCGCACCGGGCGCCAAGCTGCGGTGTTGAAGCTGCGCAGGACCTCGCGCAGTGCGCGGGTGCCGCGGTGGTGCGGGGCCAGGTCGAACTGGCGCAAGTCGAGCGGGCCGGCTGCGGCTTCGAGCCAGCGTTCGGCATCGCTCAGCAGTTCCACCGGGGCACTCAGCCATTGTTCGGCGGCGGTGGCGGCAGCCGGAGTGGCGGTCCAGCGACCTGCCGGCAGATCGGCTACAGCGGCGCCGCCGACGCCAGCGACGCCCGCTGCAACCGGTGCCGCACCGAACACCAGCGTGCGGGCCAGCGCGCCGTTGAGGCGCAGCACCGCCACGCCTTCGGTACGCGACAGCACCAGCCAGGGCAGCGACGGCGCACCGCCATCGCCGATGTAGAAGTGGCCGCGCAACGGCGCGGCGGCATCGTCGCCGTTCGCCTCGGCCAGCTTGGCAGGCGAGTCCATCTTCATCGGCAGGCTCAGCGGCGCCACCGCATCGACCCGGACTCCGGCGGCATCGAGCGCCGCCAGCGCCGCCACCAACCGGGTGCGGTGGGTGACCGCTACCCAACCGATCTGCCCCGGCACGGCACCTGGCGCCAGCGCGAAGTGCAGCGCCTCGTCGTCGTCCAGCAGGGTTTCTTCCATCGAGCCCAGCAGCGCCGCGCGCATCCGCGCCGCCGGCGCCTTCGGGATCATGACCCGGTGCCAGCTGACATCGGCATCGGCCAGCAGCAGCACCACGCGGTCGGCGCGTGGCAACAACGCCGCCGCAGCCGCACCGCTCTGCGCCACGCTGCGGTCCCCGTCGCCGAGGGCGAAGGGCCATTCGGCTGGAATGCGCGGACCGGAAGCGCCGTCGTGCCCGGCTGCGCGGGCGGCCAGGCGTTCGCGCGGCGGAAGCTGGATCGCAAGAACGGTCATCGAGACGGGATCACGGGGGCGGGATGGCGAATGGAGTGTTGGCGACAGGATCGCCGGGAGTCCGGACCCCGCTTGCGAAGCGGACACTGGCTCATGGGCCGGGGCCGTATTGTGGCCTCGCACCATGCTGGGACTGTGTCGGGCAGGCCGCAGTTCCGCCGCGGTGTGTGAAGCAAGGCGGCAATGGCTGCCGCCAGTGCCGCTCCAAGCGCCGGGGTCAACCGCCACCGGCCAACGTCTGGGCGTCCAGGCTGCGGCGCTCGCTGCGGCGCACGGTGACCTGCTGGGTCTGCGGGTTGCGCTCCAGGAGCGACCGCTCTTCGACCACGCGCTCTTCGAGCCGCAGACGGCCGGTGACCTCGAACCAGTTCGACGCCACGCCGACCCGCCCGGCATCGGCCGCGCTGGCCGCTGGCGCCGGCAGCTGCGCCTTCAGGGCATCGAAGCTTTGAAAAGGCTCACGCTGGCGCGCCTGGATCAGCCGTTCGGCGCTGCCCAGGTCGAGGTTGTCGATGGCCGCCACCAGCACCTCGCGCGACGCCGTGTTGGCATTGACCGGCGTGGCCACGGGCAGCAGCTCGACAAACGGCCGCAGCCGCTCCAGCGTCGCGGAATCGACCCCCAGCCACGCCAGATCGGACACGGTGGCCGGCCGGATCGGTGCGGTCGCGCTGCCCGCGCCCTGCCCCGCCAGCAGCGCGCCCGCCAGCCCGGCGGTGATGCGGTCAGCGGTGTCGGTGGGCGCGCCTGCCGTCTCGGCCAGGCGCCTGAAGGCTTCGAGCTGCGGCAGGTTCGGCTTGCCATCGTTGGTGACGAGATTGCGCAGGTTGAAGCGGGACTGGGCGTCGACGATGGTTCCGGAGATGAACGCCTCGGGCCCGGTGTCGGCGTTGTTGTCCTTGTCGGCCGCCAGAAAGGTCGACAGGCGGGCTTCGGCCAGCGGGGTCGCCCAGGGCTCGTTCAACGAGTCGACGGGTGGCCGCCCGCCTGTGCTGCGGGCGTCTTCGCGCAGGATCAGGCGCGCCCAGTCCAGCGCGCCCAGCAGGATCCACGACGACTGGGCGCGGGCACGTTCGGCCGCCTCGACGGTGATCGCGCGCTGCTGCTGCCACACCATCGCCGCGGTGATCGTGGTTACCAGCCCCAGGATCAACATCGCCAACAGCAATGCGGCACCGCGCTGGTGGCGGTGCCGGCGTGCCGCGGATGCCTTCGGCTGCACGGCAATCACTCCCCGGGCCCGAGCGCCACGTCGCGGGTCAGGGTCTGGTCGTTGAGGGTGATGACCATGCGCACGCCGCCCGGCAGGGCCAGACGCTGCGGCTGCCCGGGGAGCGTGCCGCCGTTGCCCAGACCTGTCGCGTTCGGCGTCGCCAAGTTGGCGGTCGACTGGGCATTGCTCCAACTGCCGTCGAAGTTGAAGTAGACCTGCCAAGTGCTGGCCCCGTCGGCGACGGTGAGGTGGCCGGGCTCGGTGCCAAGCAACTGCTGGCTGCGCAGCCAGCCTTCGCCGAGCTCCGCGGCGCGCACACAGGCGGGCCCGGCCCAGCGCTGCCAGAGCCCACCGCGCACAGCCCAGGCCACCACCTGCACGCCGCCTTCGGTGCGGCGCGTCAGGCGCAAGGTTTGGCCGTCGAAGGCAATTGCCGGCACGGCGCCGGTATCGAAAACCGCCTGCAGGTCCTGTTCCCACTGCGTCATCACGGTCGCCAGGCGCGCGCTGCGTTCGATCGCCGCGCCGCCGCCGTCACGCGCCCGCACGATGCCGTCGAGCCCCTGCCAGGCCAGGGTCGCCAGGATCGCCATCACGAACAGCGCCACCAGCACCTCGACCAGCGTGAAGCCGCGGTCGTCCGGTTTGCGGCGGCGACCTCGAAGCTGCGTGGCAGCGGTCATTGACGGGACAACACCGTCGACAGCGTCACCAGCACATGGCCGCTGGCGTCGCTGACCACCGCATCGACACGGCGGAAGTTGGGGTTCGGCGTCGGCCGCGTCAGCAACTGACCGGCATAGGTGTGGCCCAACTGCTCGCAACCGAAGTCGGCGTCGCCGATTCCCGGCAACTGGCGCGACAGGCGCAGATTGGTGAGCTGATTGTCGGCACACCACTGGGCGGCAATCACGTCGCCCAGCCGCGCCGCGTTGTCGGTCAGCACCCCGGCAGCTCGCAGACCTGCACCGAGGGCGATCGCCACCACCGCCAGCGCCACCAGCACCTCCAACAGCGTGAAGCCACGGTCGCGTTTCATCAGGGTGGCGTGCGCGGCGCAGCCGGTGCGGAATCGGCTGCGGTGTTGGCCGCTGCAAAGGCCCCCAGCCCATCGGTGGCCAGTTCGAGGCGCTGCGCGCCCAGACTCAGCACGATGCGCTGCGGCGGCAATATCGCCTGCGGCCCCAGCACCACGGCCGCGCCCCCGACCACCTGGGCGCGGGTTTCGGGGTCGAGCCAGCGCGTGGGCATCGCCTGTCGGGTCGGGATGCCGACGAAGTGGAATTGCGCCGCTTCACCTGCGGACGACCCGGTTGAGCGGCCGCTGTCGGCCACCCCGTTCACTGGAACCCAACGCACAGCGACCCCCGTGACACGGGACTCGACCCGGGCCTGCTCCAGCAGCGCCGCCAGTCGTTCGCCCTCACGCGAAAGGCGTGTAATTTCGGGGTCGCGGATCGCCAGCGCCACCACGCCCACCGACAGCGCCACGATGGCCAGCACCACCAGCAGTTCCAGCAACGTGAACCCACGTTGAGCGGCCGGCGCGCGGCCGCAGCGTGCGCCAGGCAGTCGCGTCGGTCGAGGCAGTCGGTCCAGCCTACTGCCAGGAGCCGATGTCGGCATTCTTGCCTTCGCCACCCGGCTGGCCGTCCGCGCCGAAGGTGAAGACATCGATCTCGCCCTTCAGACCCGGGTTCAGGAACTGGTACGGGCGCCCCCAGGGGTCGGCCGGCAGCTTGTCCACATAGGGCTTCCAGTTGGGCGGCACCACGCCAGTGGTGGGTTTCTTCGCCAGTGCTTCGAGCCCTTGCTCGCTGCCCGGATAACGCTGGTTGTCGAGCTTGTAGAGCTTCAGCGCCTGCATCAGGTTGTTGACGTCGGTTCGCGCGGCGGTGACCCGTGCGTCGTCGGCGCGTTCGATCAGGTTGGGAACGATCAGCGCGCCCAGCACGCCGATGATCACCAGCACCACCATCAACTCGATGAGGGTGAAGCCCCGGTGGCGTCGAACCAGGAGCGGCGGCGGCCGCAACGAAACGATACGGGCCGGACACGACCGGCGGGCAGACAGGGACATGGGGATTGCGGCACGCGCTGAAGCGCCCGCTGGCACAGGACGGTGGATGATAATCGGCCGCCATGTGGATGCGGGTTTGCACGGTAACGGTATGGGCGCTGGTCGCGGGAGCGCTGGCGTTTTGGGGTTTGCGGCTGTTCGGCTCGTCGCAGCCGGCGCCATCGCAGACGCAACTGGCGCTGCCGCCGGGTGCTGTGGCCGGTGATCTGACCCGGCTGCTGGGCACCGACCCGGAACCGGTGGCGGTGGCCGAAGCCCCGCAGGCGGCACCCGACCCGCGCTTCCAGCTCGTCGGCGTCGTCAGCCCACGGTCAGCGCGCGCGGCTGCCGAGGGTCTGGCGGTGATCGTGGTCGACGACAAGCCGGCCCGTGCCTACCGCATCGGCGCGGTGATCGACGGTGAGACCGTGCTGCAATCGGTGTCCCCGCGCGGGGCCAGCCTGGGGCCGAAAGGCGGCGCCGCGGTGGTGGCGCTGGATCTGCCCCCGCCGGCCGCGGCGGCCACCGGCCGGTTGCCGATGGCGGGCTCGGGCCTGCCGCCCGGCGGCTCCGGCGCCGTGCCCGTGTACCGCCCGCCCAACGTGCCCCAGCCACCGCCGCAGTTGACCCGGCCGGCCGCACCGCCGCCGAACTTCCAGACCTTTCCCGCCAAGACGCCGCAGATGCTGCAACAACAACAGCTTCAGCTTCAGCTTCAGCAGCAGCAGATGCAGCAGCAGCAGCTACAGCTACAGCAGCAACAAGGACAGTCGCCGCAGACGCAGCCCGCGATGGTCGACCAGGCGGGCGCGCCGCTGCGCTGACACCGGGTTCAGTCGGACCCGTCGGTCAGGGGGGTCGGTTCGGTGCGGGCGTGAGCCCGGGCATCCTGCTCCCATCCCACTCGCGGGCCGCCATCGCTCTCGCTGTCACTCTCGCTGTCTCTCTCGCTACCGCTGTTGGGTCCGACGGAACCGGACGGAGACTTCTCGGCGTCCTGGCCAGCGAGCGACCCGGGCAACGTCGGACCGGGGTCCTCTCCGTCTGCGACTTCCGACAGCAGGGCGGCAGCACTTCGCACCAGTGGCCAGGCGAGCGTGGCGCCGGTGCCGTCGGTGCTCTCCAGGCCCATCTCCAGCAATGCGGACGCCCGGAACAGGTTCAGCGCCTGGTCGAGGCCGAGGTGGGTGTGGCTGCGGCAGAACACGCAATAGTCGGTGACAGGCTGGGCGATGCGCGCGGCCACCACCAGGGCCGCGCAGGCGGGCATGCCATCGACCATCAGCAGATGGCGTTTGCTGGCGGCCACCAGCATCACGCCCACCATCACCGCGATCTCGAATCCTCCCAGCGCCGCCAGCGCCTCGATCGGGTCGTCGACCTTGCGGTGGCGCCCGAACGCGCTGTCGAGCACGACCATGCGGCTGGCCAGCACGTCGCTGTCCATGTCGTCG
>JBDSMV010000459.1:0-23161 GCA_039915715.1 Rubrivivax sp.
CGGCAAATCGATGCTCGCGCAGCGCTTGGCAGGGCTGCTGCCCCTTCCTGCGATCGAAGACGCGCTGGCCAGCGCGGCCGTGCTGGGGTTGTCGGGCACCCACGATGGCGGCCGGACTGTCGACAAGGACGGCGAGCCCGTCGCGTTCGGCCAACGTCCCGTTCGGTCTCCGCACCACACCGCCAGCGCAGTTGCGCTGGTGGGCGGCGGGTCGCCGCCAAGGCCTGGCGAGATCTCGCTGGCACACGGCGGGGTGCTGTTCCTGGACGAGCTGCCCGAGTTTTCGCGCGCCGCGCTGGAGGCCTTGCGCGAGCCGCTGGAGACGGGTCGCATCACGATCTCGCGCGCCGCCCGCCAGGCCACCTTTCCGGCCCGCTTCCAGCTGGTGGCGGCGATGAACCCCTGCCCCTGCGGCTGGCTCGGCGCGCCGGCGGCCGTGCGCAAGAGCTGCCGTTGCACGCCCGACGCGGTGGCGCGCTACCAGGCTCGTCTGTCGGGCCCGTTGCTGGACCGTATCGACCTGCAGGTGGAGGTGCAGGCAGCCCCGGCGGCCGATCTGCTGGCGCTGCCCGATGGCGAACCGACTGCAACCGTGGCCGTGCGGGTGGCCGCCGCCCAGCAGCGCCAGCTGGCACGCCAGGGCGAGTTGAACACGCGGCTGGAAGCCGGCCGCATCGACACCCACTGCCAGCCCGACGCCGCCGCAACGACGTTTGCTCGCTCAGCCGCCGAACGCCTGGGCTGGTCGGGCCGCCGCCTGCACCGCTGCCTGAAAGTGGCGCGCACCATCGCCGACCTGGCCGGCAGCGAACAGATCCACGTCGCCCACCTGGCCGAGGCACTGCAGCTGCAACGGGTCATCAACTGAACCGAAACGGGCCCCACACGATGCCGCGCAAGCGCAGCGCAATCAGCCGTTCCGAACACCACCGGACCCCGCCCAATCGTGCGCCAGCGCAGCGCAGCGCTCACACCAAGAAGAGACGCGGAACTGGCTTCGCCAGGCCGCAGGCGAGCGCCCCCTTGGGGGGCAGCGACCGTCAGGGAGCGTGGGGGTCGTCAGATCACCAGCGGATCGACATCCACCGCCCAGCGCAGCAGCCCCTTGTGTGCTGCCCGCAACGTGTGCAGGCCGGGCAGCCACTTCGCCAGCATGCGCTGCAGACCCACCCGTGAGGTCGATTCCAGCAGCATCTGCATGCGTTCCACATCGGCCACCCGCGACACCTGCGGCGGCACCGGCGGGTAGACCGTGACACCCTCATGTGCGTGGGCCTGCTCGGCAGCGGCGCGCAAAAAGGCGGTGGCGACGTCGGCGCTGCGGGCTTCGGCGCGCAGCAGGGCCAGGCTGCTGAACGGCGGCAGGCCGGCGCCTTCACGTTCGGCCAGCTGCGCGCCAGCGAACGCGGCGTAGTCGTGGCGCGCCAGAGCCGCATAGAGCGGATGGCGTGGGTGCCAGGTCTGGATCCACATCTCGCTGCCGGCAGCCTGCGCAGCGTTGCGGCCGGCGCGGCCGGCGGCCTGCATCAAGAGCGCGAACAAGCGCTCCGGAGCGCGGAAGTCGCTGCTGAACAACGCCGCGTCGGGGTTGACGGCGGCCACCAGCGTCACGCGCCGGAAATCGTGCCCTTTGGCCAGCATCTGCGTGCCCACCAGCACGTCGACCTCGCCCGCGTGCACCGCCTGCAGTTGCTGCGCCAGCACGCCCACACCGCGCGTGCTGTCGGCGTCGATGCGGCCCACGCGCGCTGCCGGCAGCCGTTCGGCCAGTTGCTCCTGCAGCCGCTCCGTGCCGCGCCCGAGCGCTGCGATGTCCAGGTTGCCGCAGTCAGGGCAGGCGCGCGGCACACGCTCGGTCAGACTGCAGTGGTGGCAGCGCAGTGTGCGGTCAAGCTTGTGGAACACGCGCCAGGCGCTGCAGTGCGGGCAGGCGCTCTTCCAGCCGCAGGCGCTGCAGTGCAGCACCGGCGCATAGCCGCGGCGGTTGAGTAGCAGCAGGCTCTGTTCACCGGCTGCCACGCGTTGCTCGATGGCGGCCAGCAAAGCCGGCGCCAGCACGCGGTCACCTCCTGAAGGGCCCGAACCCGCGGTCTTGGGCAGCGCTGCCATGTCGACCAGGCGCACCCGCGGCATCGCACCGGCCCCGATGCGCTGGTCCATCGCCAGGCGCCGGTAGTGACCGGTCTGCACGCGCTGCCAGGTCTCCAGCGAGGGCGTGGCCGACCCCAGGATCACCGGGATCCGCAAGCGGTGGCCGCGCCACACCGCCAGGTCGCGGGCCGAGTAGCGCGCGCCTTCCTGTTGCTTGAACGACGGGTCGTGCTCTTCGTCGACCACGATCAACCCCAGCCGCGGCATCGACGCGAACACCGCCAGTCGCGTGCCCAGCACCAGGTCGGCACGCCCGCGGTGCGCCATGAGCCAGTTGCGCAGACGCTGCGCCGGGGTCAGCGCACTGTGCAACGGTGCCAGCAGGTGGCCGGGGAAGCGTTCGGCGAAGCGCGCTTCGAGCTGCGGCGTCAGGTTGATCTCGGGCACCATCACCAGCACCTGGCGGCCCTGCGCCAGCGCGGCCTCGGCGGCGCGCAGGTAAACCTCGGTCTTGCCGCTGCCGGTGACCCCGTGCAGCAGCACCGGCGAAGGCGGCACCGCGGCGCCGCCTTCGGCATCTGCATCTGCATCGGCATCGGCATCGGCATCGGCATCGACTGACGGCACCGTCAGGGACTGCTGCAGTGACTGCAGCACCGCAGCCTGCTCGGCGCTCAGCGGGGGTGCGGATGGCCCCGGTCCTCGGGGGGCCGGGGTGGCTTCGCCTTGCAGCGGCAGGCGCTTGAGGCGCCGCTGCAGCTGCGTGGCGTCGATCTTGCGCAACTCCGGCGGCAGCACCGCCAACGCCAGCTCGCCCACGCCACGCTGGTAGTAGGCGGCGGCAAACTCCAGCAGGTCGAGCCATTCCACAGCCAGCGGCGGCAACGCCAGGAGGGCCTGCGCGATCGGCCGCAACACGACGGCCGCCGGCTGCGGGATGTCGGCCACCGCCCTGGGCGCTTCGTGCAGACCCCGTCGCCACACGATACCGGCCACCTCGCGGCGACCCAGAGGAACGCGCACCAACGTGCCCGGCACCAGTGGATGCTCACTGACGTAGTCCAGCAGGCGGCCGATGCCGGCATGGAACGGAGCTTCGATGGCCACTGCCAGCGTGACACCGATGTCCTTGGTGGGCTCATATGCATTCACAGTTGCGCCCGAAATCTCGGCCGGCGCTTAGAAAAGCGCTGCAAGTTCATGATCGGAAAGAACTTTTACAGCTGTCCACTCAAACTGTGGATAACATTGTGCACATCCTGCTCTGAAACGCCCCAAGTGCTTGATTCGGCGCGGGTCCGGCAGCGTTGCCTGTTTTGGCGGCAGCGAAATAAATTCATCTAAATCAATGACTTGGCACCAATCACGGACCGCTCCGTCCTTTGGAACGGCTCTACAACCCGCGACCGGCACACACATCAAAGAGTGGGGATAAGTCAACCCCTGAGTGTTCACTTTCGTTGCGCGGCCCACGCGGCCCCGACTTGAGGTCAGAGATGGTCGCCGGATCCGCTTTGAATCCGGTGAGATCGGATCGCCGATGGCCACCGACCCAACGTCATCGGTGGTCAACCGGCCGCAACCGACCGGGCCGGTGGCGCAAAGGGCAGTGGCGCCGGCTGTGCCCGCAGCCACCTCGAATGCGCATGCACGGCTTCGACCAGCGCTGCCACGTGGTCCGGCGGGGTGTGCTGATTGATGCCATGCCCCAGGTTGAAGATGTGGCCGTCGGTGCCACCGTCGGCGCGTTGCGGGTGGCCGAAGTGGTCCAGCAGTGCCACCGCCTCACGCACCACCACCTCGGGCGGAGCAAACAGCACGGCCGGGTCCAGGTTGCCCTGCAACGCCACCCGGCCGCCGACGCGCTGCCGTGCAGCGCCGATGCCCACGGTCCAGTCAATGCCGACCACGTCGGCGCCGATGTCCGCGATGGCGTCCAGCCACGGCCCACCGCCCTTGGTGAACACGATGCACGGGATGCGCTGGCCGTCCTTTTCGCGCTGCAGCCCGGCGACGACCCGCCGCGTGTAGTTCAGGCTGAAGCGCTGGAAGGCGCCGTCGGCCAACACCCCACCCCAACTGTCGAACACCATCACCGCTTGCGCGCCGGCGTCGATCTGCGCGTTCAGATACGCGGTGACGGCCTGAGTGTTGACTTCCAGGATGCGGTGCACCAGGTCGGGGCGGGCGTAGAGCATCGTCTTGACCAGCCGGTAGTCGACGGAGCCGCCGCCTTCGACCATGTAGCAGGCCAGCGTCCACGGGCTGCCGGAGAAACCGATCAGCGGCATGCGGCCCTGCAGGGCACGCCGGATCGAGGTCACCGCGTCGAACACATAGCGCAGCTTGTCCAGGTCCGGCACCGCCAGCGCAGTGACTGCAGCCTCGTCGCGCAGCGGGCGCGCAAAGCGCGGGCCCTCGCCGGCGCCGAAGCTCAGGCCCAGACCCATCGCGTCGGGCACGGTCAGGATGTCGCTGAACAGGATCGCGGCGTCGAGCGGAAAGCGCTCGAGCGGCTGCAGCGTCACTTCGGTGGCGTATTGGACGTTGGTGGCCAGGGCCATGAAGCTGTCGCCAGCCTTGACACGCGTGGACTTGTACTCGGGCAGATAGCGCCCGGCTTGCCGCATCAGCCACACGGGTGTGTGCGGGGTGGGTTGGCGCAGGCAGGCGCGCAGGAAAGTGTCGTTTTGCAGGATCGGCCACATGCCAACGATTATGGCGACGGGGTCGACGTGGCCTGGGCATGTCTTCCGTCCAGCCAGGCCGTGGCCGCTGCCGCCAGATCCCCGTCGGCTGGCGCTTGCAGCGTCTCGGGCGCCCGGCACCCGGGTGCCGGGCGCCGCATCCGACAGCGCTTGCGCCAGCCGCACCACGCAGCGCGCCAGCAGCGCGGCGCGCTGCGGCATCTGCTGCTGCTTCACCATCCAGCGCAGCTGCGACAGCCACCAGCCGGCCGCACGGCGGAGCCACGACGACCCGCGCCCCGCAGCCGCGGGGCCGGCGTGCTGCGCGGCCCGCACGAACAGGAGCCGCTCGAAGCCAAGCGCGTCGACCGCCGCTTCATCCAGCGTCGCCAGCCCGTGACGCAGCGCATGCGGAAGCAGCGCCGGCGCATGCGGAACCACCACCACCAGGCGCTGCACCCCGTGGCCGCGCAGCGCCTGCGCCAGCGGCAGCAGGTCGGTCGGCTCGGGCTGCACGAAGGCGTCGTCGCGACCATTGCTGTGGCGCTGGCGCTCGAACACGATCACCGCCGTCGCGTCCGGCACCACGCGTTGCACCAAGTGAGCAGCTGCAGAAGCAGCGGGTGCGGCGCCGAGCACGGCCTGCTGCAGCGGCTCCAAGCCGCGCAACGCCGATGCCATAGGGCTGTCCACCAGCGAATGCACACGGGCGAAGCGGGCCGCCACCAGGGCTTCGGCCAGCACCGCAGAGCCGAGCGCGCCGCCCCCACCCAGCACCAGCAGGTTGCGCTGCACCGGCGCAGAGAACGGCTGCGGGTGCAGCGCGGCGCGCAGTGCAAGTTCGGGCAGATTCACGCGCCCATTGTCTGCGGCGGTTCTGCGGCGCGGGTTGGCGGCGCGGGTTGGCGGCGCGGGTTGGCAGCGCGGGTTGGAGGCGCTGGTCTGCAGCGCAGGGGTAGCATTCGCCCGCACCGACCTCTGGAGCTCTCCGCATGACCCTGATTCCGAACCTGCCCCGCAGCGCCACACGGCTGCTGATGACCCTGACCGTGGCGCTGTCGACCGCGTTGCTCGGCGGCTGTGGCTACAACGACTTCCAGCGCCTGGATGAGAAGACCAAGTCGGCCTGGAGCGAGGTGTTGAACCAATACCAGCGGCGCGCCGACCTGGTGCCCAACATCGTCGCCAGCGTCAAGGGCGAAGCCAACTTCGAGCAAGAGACGCTGACCCGCGTGATTGAAGCCCGCGCTCGGGCCACCAGCATCAACGCCACCCCCGAACTCATCAACGATCCGGTCGCGTTCCAGAAATTCCAGGCTGCCCAGAACGAGCTGAGCGGTGCGCTGTCGCGGTTGCTGGTGACGGTCGAGCAGTACCCGAACCTCAAGGCCAACCAGGCCTTTCAGGACCTGCGGGTGACACTGGAAGGCACCGAGAACCGCATCACCGTGGCGCGCAACAGCTACATCGGCACGGTGCAGACCTACAACGTGCTGGCGCGCAGCTTTCCGACCAACCTGACAGCCAAGGTGTTCGGCTACGACGTCAAGCCCAGCCTGGCCGTGCAGAACGAAGCGCAGATCAGCGCCCCGCCCACGGTTAGTTTCGAGAAGCCCGCTGCGCCGCTGCCGGCGCCTGCTGCTTCCAGGTGAGGCCTGCGGTGCGCGGCACTGCACGGTCGGTGGTGGCGTGGTTGGCGTTGGCGCTCTGGCTGGCGCCGGAGATGGCAGCAGCCCAATCGGTGCTGCCGGTGCCGGCATTGAGCGCGCGGGTGATCGACCAGACAGGCACCCTGCAGCCGCAGCAGGTCGAGGCGCTGCAGTCGAAGCTGGCGGCATTCGAAGCCGAGTCGGGCCCGCAGATCGTGGTGCTGATGGTGCCCACCGCGGCACCGGAAGACCTGGCGGCATTTGCGCAGCGCGTGGCCGATGCCTGGAAGATCGGCCGCCGCGAGGTCGGCGACGGCGTGCTGCTGGTGGTGGCCAAGAACGACCGCCGGGTGCGCATCGAAGTCGCCAAGGCGCTGGAAGGCGCGGTGCCTGATCTGGCGGCGCGCCGCATCATCGACAGTGCCATCACGCCGGCGTTCCGGGCCGGTGACTACGCCGGTGGGCTCAACGCCGCGGTCGACGGCCTCGAAGCCCGAATCCGCGGCGAAGGGCTGCCGGCGCCGGCCCCGCGCGGGCGTGGCGGCGCGCGATCGGGGCTGCAATTCAACGACTTGCCGATGTTCCTGTTCGTCGCGGTGCCGGTGTTCGGCGCTTTCGTCTCGCGTCTGGTGGGACGCAAATTCGGGTCGCTGCTGACTGCCGGTGCCGCCGGTGCTGCGGGCTGGGTCTTGACCAGCAGCGCGCTGCTGGCGGTGGGTGCGGCGATCGCAGCGTTGGTGCTGGTCGGGTTGCTCGGCATCGGTGCCGCAGCGGGTCTGGGCCGGGGTCGTAGGCTTGGCGGGCTCGGTCGCGGGGGACCCGTGATCGGTGGCTGGAGCGGCGGCGGTGGGTTGGGTGGCGGCGGGTTTGGCGGCGGGGGTGGCGGTGGTTTCTCGTCCGGTGGCGGCGGCAACTTCGGCGGTGGCGGTGCGTCGGGGGGCTGGTAGTGGAAGGCGGTAGCTCATGAAACTGTCGCGCCTGCTGCGCCACCGCTGGCTCGACGAAACCGACGCCCGCCGGGCGCTCGGCGATGCGGCACTGGCGCGCCTGGAAGCGCGCGTGCGCGACAGCGAGCGCCACCACAGCGGCGAGATCCGCCTGTGCGTCGAAGCCGGTCTGCCGCTGTCGTACTTGTGGCACGACCGCGGCGCCCGCGACCGTGCCGTCGCAATGTTCGGCAAGCTCGGCGTGTGGGACACCGAAGCCAACAATGGGGTGCTGATCTACCTGCTCCTGGCCGAGCGCCGCATCGAGATCGTCGCCGACCGGGGGGTGGCGCGGCTGGTGCCGCAGCAGCACTGGCATCAAGCCGTGGCGGGCATGGCCAGCGCGTTCGCCGAAGGCCGCTTCGAAGAAGGCTTGGCGCAGGCGGTCGATGCGGTGGATGCGCTGCTGGCCACCCACTTCGCCGTGGCCAGCCACCAAGCCAACCCCAACGAACTCAGCGACCGCGTCGACCTGCGTTGATCGCCGCATGACTGCGGCACGCTGGTTGGGTCGGCTCGGTCAAACTGGAATCCGACACGCCGTCTGGGAGGTGCTCCAATCGGCCAGCGTGCCGTCGAGCGCCGCTCCACGGCGCACCGCGGTCATCTCGGCGACGATCGACAGGGCGATTTCCGGCGGTGTTTTTCCGCCCAGGTTCAAACCCACCGGTCCACGCAGCTGCTGCACCTCGGCCGTGCTGACATCGAAGTCCAGCAGCCGTGCGCGGCGAGCGTCGTTGTTGCGCCGCGAGCCGAGTGCGCCGACATAGAACGCGGGCGTCTTCAGCGCTTCCATCAGCGCCAGGTCGTCGAGCTTCGGGTCGTGCGTGACGGCCACCACGGCACTGTGGGCGTCCAGGTTCATCGCCAGCACCAGGTCGTCCGGCATCTGGCGCGACAGCGTGACGCCTTCGATGCGGCCCGGGTCCGACTGCCACGACTCCAGATACTCCTCTCGCGGGTCGCAGACCGTGACGCGGTAGTCCAACATCACTGCCATGCTGGCCATGTAGCGGCTCAGCTGCCCGGCGCCGACGATCAGCAGCCGCAGCCGCGGGCCGTGCACCGTGTGCAGCATCGCGCCGTCGAAACGCAGCGCGTCGCCATCGGTCGAGGGGCTCAACGTGACGAGCCCGGTGGCCAGCACCAGACGCCGGTTGACCACCGTGTGCTGCTCGATGGCCGCCAGCAGTTCGCGCAGCAGCGAGGCCGCCGACAGGGGCTCCAGCACCACCTGCACGCTGCCCCCGCAGGGCAGACCAAACCGCTGGGCCTCTTCGGCGTTGGCACCGTAGACCGTGACCTGCGGTAGCCGGGACGCCAGTTCCCCGCGGCGCACGCGCCCGATCAGGTCGTCTTCGATGCAACCGCCGCTGAGTGACCCGGCCACCTGACCGTCGTCGCGGATGATCATCAAGCTGCCGGGCGGGCGCGGCGCGCTGCCCCAGGTTCGCACCACCGTGCCCATCACCACCCGGTGGCCGCGGTTCATCCAGTCCATCGCGGTGCGGATGACTTCGACATCCATGCTGTTCATTTCGCGGACTCCCGGTGCACACCTGTGGCGACCACGGTCCCTCCGTCGTCAGGGCCACAGGATGCCACGGTGCCCATCTCACACTCCGTGTGGCCGACAGACCTGCACCGAATGGTAATGACCGCTGACGCAATGGTGCCGAAAACACTGCCCGCGGCTCGGACCCTTCCCACGACAGCAGGGCGCCGCACCTGATGCAGGGGATCGGTGGACTTGCGCACGATGGGGGTCCTGAGTCGGGATTGGGAACGGGTTCTCTCAAGAATCTGCGCCGAAATCCCTGAATCAATCTGAAAAGAAGGCTCGCGCCATACGGCGCACCTCGAAAAGGAGCATCCACATGACACTGAATCAATCGAAACTGAGCATGGCCATCATCGCTTTGGGCGCTGCCCTGCTGGTGCCGCTGGGCGCTCACGCCGCAGACAGCAAGGTGGCCGCGACAACGCCCGCCGACAAGGCAGCCATGCCGGCAGGGACCACACCCCCGAACGTGGCCTACACCGGCGCGCCGTACAGCGACCGTGCCCAGATGGGCAACTGGAACAATGACAAGGACATGCTGAAGCGAGAGCTGGCCAAGGGGCACGACCGCGCTTGGTACAGCAAAGCGTTGACCGATCGCGGATATCAGATCACCTCGATCAACGTCGACAAGCCGACGGAGGTCGAATACGAGGTCGTCAAGGGTCGTCAGACCTATGAGATCCAGATGGATTTCGACAAGGCCAGCGGCATGGCCAAGGATGTGGACGTGAACAGCAACCTGTGGCGCGCCGACGCGACCAAGCAGGCCATGGCTGGCAACACCGTGCCGGCCGCAACCGCCTATGTCAAAGGCAATGAGGCCTACCGCGACCGCACCTATCGCAAGGCGTGGTCGGGCGAGAAGGATCGCATGGAGAAGACCCTCGGCGTCGGTCACGACCGTGGCTACTACCTGGCCGCGCTGAAGAAGATGGGATATCAGGTCACCTCGACCAATGACAACGAGAAAGACTACGTCGAGTACGAAGTGGTCAAAGGCACCAACAGCTATGAAGTCCAGGTCGATTTCGACGGTGGCAAGTCGACGAAGGTCGACGTGGCGACCAACATGTGGAAAGCCGAGGGCACCGAGCGCGCGATGGACATGAAGAAGCACAAGTAAAAGCGCCAACGATGACGCCGTGCCGCGTTTCGGCGCTGCGAAACCGGGCCCGTACGTTCCCCTTCCGGGGGGCGTGCGGGCCATTTTTACGTGGCGCCGGGCAGGCGGACGCTAAGGGATTGGCACAGTTGCCGCCTTACCCGGTTTGGGGCTACCGTTTCGGATGCGCTGCGGAGGCAACGCGGCCAGCCGCGATTTCGCATGCGGCAGAGCCCGTCTTGTCTTGTCACGCTCAACCGCATCAACTTCAAGACCAACCACGGAGCGTCATCCATGACCCGCAATCTGTCCCGCCTTGCCCTGGCCGCCCTGCTGTCTGCGGGCACCCTTGCCGCGCTGCCGGCCCATGCCGGCAAGACGCTGGACGCCATCAAATCCCGCGGTCAGCTGGTCTGCGGCGTCAACACCGGCCTCGCGGGTTTCTCGGTTGCCGATAGCCAGGGCAACTGGTCCGGTCTCGATGTCGACTACTGCAAGGCCGTGGCCGCTGCTGTGCTGGGCGATGCCAGCAAGGTCAAGTGGGTGCCGTTGAACGCGCAGCAGCGTTTCACCGCGCTGCAGTCCGGCGAGATCGACATCCTGTCGCGCAACACCACCTGGACCTTGACGCGCGACGCCTCGCTCGGCATGGAGTTCATCGGTACCACCTACTACGATGGCCAGGGCTTCATGGTGCCAGCCAAGCTCAACCTGAAGAGCGCCAAGGCGCTGAAGGGTGCGACGATCTGCGTGCAGTCGGGCACCACCACCGAGAAAAATCTGACCGACTATTCGCGCGCCAACGGCCTCAACCTGAAGCCCGTGGTGTTCGAGAAGCAGGAAGCCGCAACCGGTGCCTACTTCGCCGGCCGCTGCATCGCCTACACCACCGACGCGTCGGGCCTGGCCTCGACACGGAACAAGGAGGCGCGGGTGCCGGCCGAGCACACGATCCTGCCCGACCTGATCTCCAAGGAACCGCTGGGGCCGTCGGTGCGCCGGGGTGACGACGAGTTCTACACGGTCGCCAAGTGGGTCTTCTTCGCGTTGCTGGAAGCCGAGGAGTACGGCATCACGCAGGCCAACGTCGACAAGATGGGCAGCAGCACCGACCCGGTGGTGGGTCGCATCCTGGGAACCACCGAAGACACCGGCAAGCTGCTGGGGCTCGACAAGTCGTGGGCATCCAACGCCATCAAGGCAGTCGGCAACTACGGCGAAATCTTCGAGCGCAATGTCGGCCCGAAGAGCGCGCTCGGCATCCCGCGTGGCCTCAACAACCAGTGGAACAAGGGCGGCTTGATGTACGCCCCGCCGATCCGCTGACGTCCTGAGCCTCGCCAGCTCCCGGCAACCTCGCGGTTGACCGGGGGCTGTCGTTGCAGTCGACGCTCCAAGCCATCGATCCGAAGGATCCCGCGATGCCAGCCGTGGCCGATTCCCTGAACCCGCCTCCGAAGACCCCTCCACGGGTGCCACCAAAGAAGCGCGACTGGTCTTGGCGCAGCCGTGCCGTGCGCGCGCTGGCCTATCAGGTGCTGGCGCTGCTGCTGATCGGCCTGGCGCTTTGGTTCCTGGCCCACAACACGCTCGTCAACATGCGGGTGCGGGGCATCCAGAGCGGCTTCGACTTTCTGACCGGGCCGGCCGGTTTCGACATCGGCGAGAAGCTGGTGCCGTACTCGCCCGCCGATCCGTATTGGCATGCGTTCCTGATCGGGGTGTTGAACACGTTGAAGGTCGCGGTGATCGGCATCGTGATGACCACGATCCTGGGCACACTGCTGGGCATCGGCCGCTTCTCCAGCAATGCGTTGATACGGGGCCTGTGCTACGGCTATGTCGAGCTGTTTCGCAACGTGCCGATCCTGTTGCAGTTGCTGATGTGGTATCTGATGCTGGTGCAGGCGCTGCCGTTGCCGGGGCAGCAGAAGTCGTTGTTCGATCTGTTCTTCCTCAGCAACGGCGGCATCACCTATCCGGTGCCGGTCTGGAGCCTGGCCTGGGGTTTGGCGGCAGCCGGCGCGGTGCTCGGTTTGGTGCTGGCCTGGGTGTGGGCCCGCATGGCGCGTCGCCACTTCGAGGCCACGGGCCTGCCGCGACCGGTGCTGTGGCCGGCGTTTGCGATGGTGATCGTCGGTGCCGCCTCTGGCTGGGCGATCGGCGGTGCACCCACCGATTGGAACGTGCCGGTGCCGGGCGGCTTCTCGGTCGACGGCGGCAGTGCGCTGACACCGGAATTCATCGCGGTGCTGTTGGGGCTGACGCTGTACACGGCCTCGTTCGTCGCCGAGGTGGTGCGCGCCGGCATCGCGTCGGTGCCACTCGGTCAGAGCGAAGCGGCCAGCGCCCTGGGCCTGTCGCGCGGCCAGCAGATGCGGCTGGTGTCGCTGCCACAGGCGCTGCGGGTGATCATCCCGCCGCTGACCAACCAGTACCTGAACCTGACCAAGAACTCGTCGTTGGCGGTGGCCATCGGCTACCCCGACATCGTTTCGATCTCCAACACCGCCATCAACCAGACCGGCCGTGCAGTGGAGTGCATCTCGATCATCATGCTGGTGTACCTGACGACATCGTTGGGCACCTCGGCATTGATGAACTGGTACAACAAACGCGCTGCCATCAAGGAACGTTGATGGCGACATCCGACAAATCCACGCTTCCAGGCTCGTCCGACGACCGTCGTGGGCATGACCCCCGCGGCAGCGGCAATGCCCCTTCCGCACGCAGCAGTGGCGACGAACCCGAGCCCCCACTGGCAGCCGCATCGCTGGCTGGCGTGCCAATGCCGGTGGCGGCGGACGGGCGCCTGGCGTTCGAGCCGATCGAGCCGCGCTCGGCGCCGATCGACACCGAAGGCACGCTGCCCTGGATCAAGCGCAACCTGTTCGGCACGGTGCCCAGCAGCATTGCCACCGTGTTGTTCATCGCACTGGCGCTGTGGTGGCTGCCGCAACTGGTTCGCTGGGCGCTGGTCGATGCGGTGTTCGCGCCGAACTCCGACCGCTGCCAGGCCGCTCGCGACCTCGGTGCCTGTTGGGGCGTGGTCAGCGAAAAGTACCGTCTGATCATCTTCGGCCGCTACCCGTACGACGACCAGTGGCGCCCGTTGCTGGCCACCCTCTTGATGGTGGCGCTGCTGGTGGCGAGTTGTGTGCGGCTGTTCTGGAAGCCGTGGCTGGCCGCGCTGTGGCTGGTGGTGCTGGCAGTGTTCTTCATGCTGATGTTCGGTGGCGTGCTGAGCATGGAATACGTCAGCACCGACCGCTGGGGCGGCCTGCCGCTGACGATGCTGCTGGCCACGTTGTCGATCGCGCTTGCGTTTCCGCTGGCGGTGGCCGTGGCACTCGGGCGCCGCAGCAACATGCCGGCGATCCGCACCGTGTGCGTGCTCTATGTCGAGCTGGTGCGCGGTGTGCCGCTGATCAGCGTGCTGTTCATGGCCAGCTTCCTGTTCCCGCTGTTCATGCCGCCGGGAACCAACATCGACGTGTTGTTGCGGGTGCTGGTGGGCATCACGCTGTTCTCGGGCGCCTACATGGCCGAGATCGTGCGCGGCGGGCTGCAAGCGATCCCCAAGGGCCAGATCGAGGCTGCCGACACGCTCGGGCTTTCGTACTGGCAATCGCAGCGCAAGGTCGTGCTGCCGCAGGCCCTGGCGCTGGTGGTGCCGGGCATCATGAACAACTTCATTTCGATCTTCAAGGACACGTCGCTGGTGACGATCGTGAGTCTGTATGAGCTGACCGGCTCGATGCAGCTGGCGCTGAATTCCGATGCCAACTGGCGCCCGTTCAAGATCGAGGCTTATCTGTTCATCGCCGCGATCTACTTTCTCTTCTGCTTTTCGATGAGCCGCTACAGCCTGTGGATCGAAAAGCGCCTGTCTACTTCCAAGAACCGCTGAAGTCATCCAAATCACCATGGCCGATCCCATCATCCTGTTCGACAAGGTCAACAAGTGGTACGGCAACGATTTCCATGTGCTGCGCGACATCGACCTGAGCGTGGCCAAGGGCGAACGCATCGTGATCTGCGGACCTTCGGGTTCTGGCAAGAGCACCCTGATCCGCTGCATCAACCGGCTCGAAGAACACCAGCAGGGCACGCTCAAGGTCGACGGGATCGAGCTGTCCGATGACGTGAAGGCGATCGAGCAGGTGCGCAAGGAAGTCGGCATGGTCTTCCAGCAGTTCAACTTGTTTCCTCACCTGACAGTGCTGCAGAACCTGACGCTGGCGCCGATGTGGGTCGGCAAGCTGCCCAAGCGCGAAGCCGAAGAGCGCGCGATGACGCAGCTGAAGCGCGTGCAGATCGCCGAGCAGGCCGACAAGTACCCGCTGCAGCTCTCGGGCGGTCAGCAACAACGTGTGGCGATCGCGAGGGCGCTGTGCCTGACGCCGAAGATCATGCTGTTCGACGAACCCACGTCGGCGCTCGACCCGGAGATGATCAAGGAAGTGCTGGACGTGATGACAGAGCTGGCCGGCATGGGCATCACGATGCTGTGCGTCACGCACGAGATGGGCTTCGCCAAAGCGGTGGCCGATCGGGTGATCTTCATGGACCAGGGTCAGATCGTCGAAGAGAACACGCCCCACGAGTTCTTCGACCATCCGAAGAGCGAGCGCACCAAGGACTTTCTGTCCAAGATCCTCGGACATTGAACGGGTGGTCGGACAGGGCGTGCGATCAGTCGGGCATCAAGAGTCTGGCGCGCGCGATTACACCGTCGCGAACGGCCCGCACCATCACGGTCGCCTTGCCCGGGCTGACGGCGCCGCCCACCATCGGCGGCCGATTCAATGACTGCGTGAGCCAATCGGCCAGCGTCAACGCTGCGGCGTCGGGTACCGGCAGTTTGTAAGAGGCGCAGATCGACGCGATCGTCATCGACGGGTCGAGTTCGTGGTCGCGGACTTCGTCGGACCGCTGTGGCGGGATGTCGTCCTTGCCGGCTGGCTGCGCCACACCGGTCCGCCGCGCCACCGCGCCAATCGTCGTGCCCTGCATCAGCAGCGACACCAGCACCACCACGAAGGCGATGTCGAACAGGGTTTCGGCATTCGGAATGCCCGACAGCAACGGGTACATCGCCAACACCACCGGCACCGCGCCTCGCAGACCCACCCAGGCGATGAACCAGATTTCATTGGGCTTGAAGCGGAACGGCAGCAGGCAAGCCAGATCGCCACCGGCCGTGCCACCAGCATCAGCACCGCGGCGACCTCCAGGGCCGGCCCCAGGCGGCCCGCCAGATCCGACGGCGTCACCAGCAGGCCCAGCAACAGGAACATGCCGGCTTGCGCCAGCCAGGCGTAGCCATCCATCGCCGCCAGGGTCGGCCCCACAGCGTCTGCGGCGCGATTCGACACCAGCAGACCGAACAGATAGACCGCCAGGAAGCCCGAGCCGCCGAGCAGACCGGTGAGCGAGAACACCGCCAGACCCGCAGCCCCCAGCAGCAAGGCCTGCGCGCTGCCGGCACCGTGCGCCGCCACGCGCCTGAGCAGCAACGCCATGCCGAATCCGCTGCCGACGCCGATCAGCGCGCCAAGCCCGAGCTGCAGCGCGAACACCTGCAACAGATCGATCCAGTCCTTGCGACCATTGGCCACCAGCGACGGCGCCCCGTCGATGCTGCCGCCCAGCAGGCCCAGCATCGCCACGGTCAGGAACACCGCCATCGGGTCGTTGACGCCGGACTCGATCTCGAGCGGGGCTTCAACTCGCGGGCTCAATCGCACGCCCGAGCGTTGCAGCAGCGAGAACACCGCTGCCGCGTCGGTGCTGCCGACGATGGCGCCCAACAGCAATGCCTCACCCCAGCCCAGCCCCGCGAGGTAAACGCCAGCGACCGCGGTGATGCCGGCGCAGATGAACACTCCGAAGGTGGCCAACACCCCGGCCGGCCGCAGGCCGATGCGAACCGTGCGCAGGCTGGTGCGCAGGCCGCCGTCCAGCAGGATCACCGCCAGCGCCAGGTTGCCGACCCAGAAACTCAGCCGGTAATCGTCGAAGCGGAAGCGGCCTGGACCGTCTTCACCGGCCAGCACACCGGCCAGCAGGAACACAAGCAGGAACGAGAAGCCGATGCGTGCCGAGTACAGCCCGGCGAGCACGCTGCACAACACCAGCGCCGCAGCGGCGAACAGCGGCAGGTTGACGAAATCCATCGCGCGACCAGGGTGGAGATGCTGAACCGCTACCGTGCTGCCGGTGGCGGTTCGGAATCCGACACCGCCAGCCTCAGATCGGCTCCAGCGGGCCGTCGAACAGCTCCGTCATTGGCTTGCCCGGCAACGGCGGAAATTCCAGCACCGTTTCAGACACCTCGTGGTCGGGCAGGTGGTCCAGCAGGTGGCGGATCAGGGTCAGCCGGCCGCTTTTCTGATCGTTGAAGTTGACCAGCGTCCACGGCGTGCGGGCCTTGTGGGTCGCGCGCAGCATGCGGCTGCGGGCTTCGCCGTAGTCGGCATATCGGGCCCGCGCTTCAAGGTCGATGGGCGAGAGCTTCCAGCGCTTGAGCGGGTCGGCCAGCCGTTCTGCGAAGCGTTCTTCCTGCTGTTCCTGGTCGACGGTGAGCCAGTACTTGAACAGCAGGATGCCGTCGTCGACCAGCATCCGCTCGAACACCGGCGCCTGCAGCAGGAAAGACTTGACCTCGTTGTCGGTTGCAAATCCCATCACCTCCTCGACGCCGGCGCGGTTGTACCAGCTGCGGTCGAAGAGCACGATCTCGCCAGCTGCTGGCAGGTGCGTCACATAGCGCTGGAAGTACCACTGCGTGCGTTCGCGTTCGGTGGGCTTGGGCAGCGCGACAACGCGGCACTGGCGCGGGTTCAGGGTTTCGCCGATGGCCGAGATCACGCCGCCTTTGCCCGCGGTGTCGCGGCCTTCCATCAGCACCACCAAGCGCCTGCCGGTCTGCTGCAGCCAGCGCGCCAGATCGTTGAGCTCCAGCTGCAGCGGCTCCAGCTTGTCTTGGTACTCGCCCTTGCCCAGGCGCTTGGGCTTCTTGGCGTCGTCGCTTTTCTTCTTGCCCATCATGGCCTCCAGTGGGTGATACGGGTCAGCGCTTGCCGCCGAACAGGTTGGCGAACCAGCCCTTGATGACGGTCCAAAGCAGGCCCGCCGCATTGAGTTCGTTGGCCGGCTGTGGTGCGGGTGCGGGTGCGGGTACGGATGCGGGTGCCGGCGGTGGCGCCAGTACCGGTGCTGCGTTGCCCCCGGCAGCGAGCGCAACGGTGGGTGCTGCAGCGGGCGTCGCTGCCGCAGTCGCTGTCGACGGCTCGATCACAGGCGATGGCTCGGTCGTCACGCTGGACACCGCTGGAACCGGTGCCGCTGCCGCGGCCGCTGCCTTGCCGAAGTTGTCTGCGAACTGCTTGAGCATCGCGTCCGACACCGGCACCAGCAAGCGGCTGCCGAACTGCGCCAGCTTGCCGCTGACGATGATCGTGGCGTTGCCGACCAACACGCTGCTGTCGGGCGTGTCCCCGGCTTCGACGGCTGCGCTCAAGTTCATCGATGCCGACGACCCCGCCTTGTCGGCGCCTTTGCCCAGCAGCTGCACCGTCTGGGCCTCGGCATCGCGCGCCAGGACCTCGATCTCGCCGTTGAAACTCATCACAGCCGGACCGACGCGGCTCTTGACCGTGCCCTTGTAGTGCGTGTCGTCGACCTGCTCGGTGATGTTGGCGCCAGGCATGCAGGCCGCGGTGGCACGCACATCGCCCAGCACGGCCCAGGCCCGTGCGGCGCTGGCGGGTACCGGGTAGCGTTTGGCTAGCTTGACTTCCATCTGCGCCCCCATGGCTGTGAAGCCGTCATTGTCGCGCCCGTCACCGGTCCGAAAAGCACAAGGCCCGCCGGATGCAGCATCCAGCGGGCCTTGCGCAGCGCGCGATGGCGGCGGCTTACTTGCGCCGAAGCTTCTGGATCGCCGCCAGTTGCGCGGCCATCGCCGCGAACTCGCTGGTGGCGGCGGCCAAGTCGATGTCGCTCTTGGCGTTGCTCATCGCCTGTTCGGCCTGGCGCTTGGCTTCCGATGCCTTGGCTTCGTCAAGGTCGGCGCCGCGGATGGCCGTGTCGGCCAGCACCGTGACGCTGCCTGGCTGCACTTCGAGGATGCCGCCAGCGACGAAGATGAACTCCTCGTCACCCTTGGCTCCATCGGCACCCACACGCTGGATGCGCACCGCCCCCGGCTTGATGCGCGTGATCAGCGGCGTGTGGCGCGGGAGGATGCCGAGCTCGCCGTTTTCGCCCGGCAGCGCGACAAACGCAGCCTGCCCGCTGAAGATACTCTCTTCGGCGGAGACCACGTCGACTTGCAAGGTGTGGGCCATCTCAGCGTCCTCAGTTGACTTTCTTGGACTTCTCAATCGCCTCGTCGATCGTCCCGACCATGTAGAAGGCCTGCTCGGGCATGCCGTCGCATTCGCCGTTGACGATCATCTTGAAGCCGCGAATGGTTTCTTTCAGCGGCACGTACTTGCCCGGTGTACCTGTGAAGACCTCGGCCACGTGGAAGGGCTGGCTCAGGAAGCGCTGGATCTTGCGCGCCCGGCTCACGGCCAGCTTGTCCTCGGGGCTCAATTCGTCCATCCCCAGAATGGCGATGATGTCGCGCAGTTCCTTGTAACGCTGCAGGGTTTGCTGAACCGCGCGCGTGGTGGTGTAGTGCTCTTCGCCAACCACGTTCGGGTCCATCTGGCGGCTGGTGCTGTCCAGCGGGTCGACCGCGGGGTAGATGCCCAGCGACGCGATTTCGCGCGACAACGCCACGGTCGAGTCCAGGTGGGCGAAGGTGGTGGCGGGCGACGGGTCGGTGTAATCGTCGGCCGGCACATACACGGCCTGGATCGAGGTGATCGAGCCCACCTTGGTCGAGGTGATGCGCTCTTGCAGGCGGCCCATTTCTTCGGCCAACGTCGGCTGGTAGCCCACCGCCGACGGCATCCGGCCCAGCAGTGCCGAGACTTCGGTGCCGGCCAATGTGTAGCGGTAGATGTTGTCGACGAAGAACAGCACATCGCGGCCTTCGTCGCGGAAGCTCTCGGCGATCGTCAAGCCGGTCAGCGCCACGCGCAGCCGGTTGCCAGGCGGCTCGTTCATCTGGCCGTACACCATCGCCACCTTGGAGTTCTCCAGGTTCTCGAGGTCGACCACGCCCGACTCCGACATCTCGTGATAGAAGTCGTTGCCCTCGCGGGTGCGCTCACCCACACCGGCAAATACCGACACACCCGAGTGCGCCTTGGCGATGTTGTTGATCAGCTCCATCATGTTGACGGTCTTTCCGACACCGGCGCCGCCGAACAAGCCCACCTTGCCGCCCTTGGCGAACGGGCAGATCAGATCGATCACCTTGATGCCGGTTTCCAGCAGCTCCTGCGAAGGCGCCAGCTCGTCGTAGGCCGGGGCCTTGCGGTGGATCGAGGCGGTCAGCGACTGATCGACATCGCCGCGCTCGTCGATCGGGCGGCCCAGCACATCCATGATGCGGCCGAGCGTCGCCTTGCCCACCGGCACCATGATCGGCGCGCCGGTGTTCTTCACCACCAAACCGCGGCGCAGGCCGTCGGATGAGCCGAGCGCAATCGTGCGCACCACACCGTCGCCCAGCTGCTGCTGCACTTCCAATGTCAGCGCTGTGCCTTCGACCTTCAGTGCGTCGTAGATGCCGGGCAGTTGGTCGCGGGAGAATTCCACGTCGACAACCGCGCCGATGCACTGGACGATCTTGCCTTCTTGAGCCATGTCAGTTCCTTCGGATCTTCTTCAGTTCGGGATGCGTGAGACGGTGCTGTCCTGCGCAGTGCGCGGCACCAGCGGACTCGTCAAACGGCAGCGGCGCCGCCGACGATCTCGGACAGTTCCTTGGTGATCGACGCCTGGCGGGCCTTGTTGTAGATCAGCTTCAACTCGCTGATCAAGTTGCCGGCGTTGTCGGTGGCGGCCTTCATGGCCACCATGCGCGCGCTCTGCTCGCTGGCCATGTTCTCGGCCACAGCCTGGAACACCAGCGCTTCGATGTATCGCGTGATCAGGTCGTCGATGACGGCGGCCGCGTCGGGCTCGTAGATGTAGTCCCAGCCGTAGTGGGTGGTGGAGCCTTCGCTTTCGGTGAAGCGTTCGGCCGACAGCGGCAACAACTGCTCCACCGTCGGTTCCTGCTTCATCGTGTTGACGAACTTGGTGTAGCACAGGTGCACGGCGTCGAGCTTGCCGGCGACGAACGCGTCCAGCATCACCTTGACCGGTCCGATCAACTTGTCGAGCTGCGGTGCGTCACCCAGCTGCGTTGCATGGCTGACCACGTTGGCACCGACGCGGCCCATGAAGCCGAAGCCCTTGTTGCCGATTGCCACCACCTGCATCGACCCACCGGACTGCTCCACGTCGCGCATCTTTTGCGTCACTGCACGCAGCACGTTGGTGTTCAGACCCCCACATAAACCTTTGTCTGTGGTGACGACGATGAAGCCCACCGATTTCGTCGCTGCACCCTCGGCCACCACCCGCTGGTAAGGCGAGCGGTATTCCGGATTCGCCTGCGCCAAGTTGGCGGTGATGTTGCGGATCTTGTCGGCATAGGGCCGGGCCGAACGCATGCGCTCCTGCGCCTTGCGCATCTTGCTGGCGGCGACCATTTCCATGGCTTTGGTGATCTTGCGGGTGTTCTCCACCGACTTGATCTTGCCGCGTATCTCCTTGCCTACAGCCATGCTTGATTACCTCCAGTTCGATCGAAGCCGCAAAGGTTCAAGAAAACGACTTCTTGAATGCGGTGATCGCGTCGGTCATCTCGGCTTCGGCGCCCTTGTCCATTCCCTTGTCCTGCTCCAGCTTCTTCAGCAGGTCGGCATGGCTCGCCTTCAGATGCGTGTGCAAGCCGTGTTCGAAGGCCAGCACCTTGCTGACCTCGATATCGTCGAGGAAGCCCTTGTTGACCGCGAACAAGGAGGCGGCCATCAGGCTGATCGACAGCGGGCTGTACTGCGCTTGTTTCAGCAGTTCGGTGACGCGCGCACCACGGTCCAACTGCTTGCGGGTGGCCGCGTCCAGGTCGGATGCGAACTGCGCATAGGCCGCCAGCTCCCGGTATTGAGCCAAGTCGGTGCGGATGCCGCCCGACAGGCTCTTGATCAGCTTCGTTTGCGCGTTGCCGCCAACCCGCGACACTGAAATGCCGGCGTTGATGGCGGGACGGATGCCGGCGTTGAAGAGCGAGGTCTCCAGGAAGATCTGGCCGTCGGTAATCGAGATCACGTTGGTGGGCACGAAAGCCGACACGTCGCCCGCTTGGGTTTCGATGATCGGCAATGCCGTCAGCGAACCGGTCTTGCCGGTGACTTCGCCCTTGGTGAAGGCCGCCACATAGTCGGCGTTGACGCGGGCGGCACGTTCGAGCAGCCGCGAGTGGAGATAGAACACATCGCCCGGATAGGCTTCGCGACCCGGCGGGCGGCGCAGCAGCAGCGACACCTGGCGGTAGGCCACGGCCTGCTTCGACAGGTCGTCATAGACGATCAGTGCGTCCTGCCCGCGGTCGCGGAAATACTCGCCCATCGTGCAGCCCGAATAGGCCGACACGTATTGCATCGCGGCCGATTCAGACGCCGTGGCCGCGACCACGATCGTGTATTCCATCGCGCCGTTGGCTTCCAGCGCGCGCACCAGGTTCTTGACCGTGGATGCCTTCTGCCCGATGGCGACATAGATGCAGGTCATGTTTTGACCCTTCTGGTTGATGATGGTGTCGACCGCCACCGCGCTCTTGCCGGTCTGGCGGTCGCCGATGATCAGCTCGCGCTGGCCGCGGCCGATCGGCACCATCGAGTCGATCGACTTCAGACCCGTCTGCACCGGCTGGTCGACGCTCTTGCGTGCGATCACGCCCGGCGCGACCTTCTCGATCACATCGGTCATCTTGGCGTTGATCGGACCCTTGCCGTCGATCGGCTGACCCAGTGCGTTGACCACGCGGCCGATCAATTCGGGACCCACCGGCACTTCAAGGATGCGGCCCGTGCACTTGACGGTGTCGCCTTCGGAGATGTGCTCGTACTCGCCCAGAATCACCGCGCCCACCGAGTCGCGCTCCAGGTTCAGCGCCAGCCCGTAGGTGGGCTGGCCGCTCTTGGTGGGCGGGAACTCGAGCATCTCGCCGGCCATCGCTTCCGACAGACCGTGCACGCGCACGATGCCGTCGGTGACCGCCACTACGGTGCCTTGATTCTTGATGTCGGCCGACGCCCCAAGGCCTTCGATGCGGCTCTTGATGAGCTCGGAAATTTCTGCGGAATTCAGATTCATGTGTGTCTCCAGGTGCCTGCAACGAAGGTCGCTGCGGCGCGGGTTGGATGTCGGCTCGGTCGGGCGCTCAACTGGGAGTCTCGTCAGGCGCTCAGGGCAATCTTCATCTGAGCCAGGCGGGCTTGCACTGAGGTGTCCAGCACCTCGTCGCCCACCACCACGCGGATGCCGCCGATCAGCTTCGGGTCGATGTGCACTGTGGCGTTCAATTTGCGGTCGAAGCGCTTTTCGAGCGCCGCCACCACACCGGGCAGCTGCGCGTCGTCGATGCGGTAGGCGCTGTGGATGGTCGCGTCGCTGACTCCCGCGCTGTTGTTGACCAGCGCCTGGTATTGCGTGCTGATCTCAGGCAATGCGGCCAGGCGGCCGTTGTCGACCACCGTGCGCAGCAGATTGACGATCTTCCTGTCGAAGCTCAGACCCTGGTTCATCGCCACCCCACCGATCAGGTCGAAGACCTGCATCGACGACACCTTCGGGTTGTCGGCAAAGGCCCGCAACTGTGGGTTGGCGCTGAGTTCGGCCAGCGTTGTCAGCTGCGACTTCAGCGTTTGCTGCAGCGCCCGGTCGGTTTCCGATGTCTGAAACAGCGCTTCGGCATACGGGCGCGCGATGGTGGCGATTTCGGCCATCAGAGCTCCGTCTGCAGGCGCCCGAGCAACTCGGCATGCACGGCGGGGTTGATCTCGCGGCGCAGGATCTGCTCTGCGCCTTTGACTGCCAATGCAGCCACTTGCTCACGCAGCGCTTCACGC
>JBDSMV010000463.1:0-3322 GCA_039915715.1 Rubrivivax sp.
CCCCTGCCCGAACAAGCTGGCATTGCAGCGGCTGCTGGAAAGCCGCCGCAGGCGCGACCCCTGCCGGTCGCACCTTCCGCACTTGACGCGCCACCAGTGCCGCCTCCGAGCCCGGCGGCACGCGATGCGGCAGACCGCGCTTCGGGCGAAGCGCGCGGCCATGCTGATGGGCCTGGCGGCCCGGGCGTTGCCCGGCCGTCTGCGGTGCCACCCGGCCCCTCGCCCAGCGCTCCGCCGCCGCCCCCGCCGCTGCCGCTGCCGCCTCGCGAATCATTGCCGCAACTGCTGCTGTCGCTGCTGCAAGAGTTGCCGAAGCTTGTCGGCGATCGCGTCGAGCTGTTGTCGCTCGATCTGCGGCGGGCCTCTTCGGCCCTCGGCCAGATCACCGGACTGGTGGTGGTGCTGGCGATCCTGGGCGTCACGGCCTGGCTGCTGATTTGGGGCGGGGTGCTGGTGGCGCTGGTGATGGTCGGCCTGCCGCCCGAGGCGGCGCTGCTGCTGGGCATTGCCATCAACCTGCTGGGCATGTGGTTCGCTGTCAGCCGCATCCGCGCGCTGGTTCCGAAATTGCTTTTGGGCACGATCCGCAAGCACTTGACCTTGACGCCCATGCCGCCCATGCCGGACGACGCTGCGCACCCTGCCGATGCTGCTGCTGACGGCAGCGAGAAAGCCTGACATGTCGAACCTGGATGCCCGCATCGCGCTCGTCGAGCAACGACTGATGGCACGCGATCTCAACCTGCAGTTGGGCGTGGCCGAGTTCCGGGAGCGCGCGGCATCGGCTCTCAAACCTGCCGCCCTCTTCGATCGTGCCGGCAAGGCGCTGGGTTTGGGAGGCGGGCTGGCCTTGGCTGGAACCGGCCTGATGTGGCTGTGGCGCTCGCGTCGGCCCAGCTTGGCCATGGGCAGCGGTTCGGGCGGAAGCGATGCCGAAGTTTCCAGCGGAGGGTCGTCGTTGTTCTCGCTGGCCGGGCTGGTGGGCCTGGCATGGCCTTGGATGCCCGCGAAGCTGCAGGACACCGTGTCGCCGGGCGTGGCCCGCATGCTGATCGGCATCGGGTTGCCGCTGGCGGCCAAACTCTTCGCCACCAAGCGGGCACCTGCGTTGCCGGCGATGACGGGTGTCGATCCGTCGCGGTTTGCCGGCGACTGGTATGCACTCGCGCATTTGCCACTGCGGCTGAGCAGCCACTGCGACGGTGTTGGCGTGGTGCGCTACACGCTGCGCCGGCCGGGCCAATACGACCTGCGCCTGCGCTGCCCACAACCCATCGACCGACCGGCAGGTGGCGGGCGCCGTTCGGCACGCGGCGTGTTGCGCGCGGTGCAGGGCAGCGGAGGCGGCAAGTTCCGGCTCAGCACCTGGCCACGCGCACTGCGTTGGTTGCCGATGGCCTGGTCGGATCACTGGATCTTGCATCTCGATCGTCACTACGAAGAAGCGTTGGTCGGCAGCCCCGACCGCAGCGCCCTGTGGGTGCTGTCACGCGCGCCGGGGCTGCCGTCACATCGGCTGCAGGCGTTGCTGGCGATGGCGCACGACGATGGCTTCGACATCGATGATTTGCAGTTTGCCGAAGGCGTTGACCCAGAGCTGGACGATTGAACCCGCTGTGGACGCCCTGATGCACATCCACCACGCCGCACCCCAGCCCCCTCAACCGGTGCGCCCAAACCCCGAGCCCGATGTGCCCGGACCGGTGCCGGCTCCTGACGACGCCGGTGAGCCGCTGCCGCCGCTCGAAGAGGGCGAAGCCGAGGCGCAGCGCCCAGGACGCACCGGCACCCGTCACTGAGGCCTGTCCACCGCGTTGTGGCGGTCGGGCTGCCGGCTGAGGACCAAGGGCCAGCGGCGACAGGCTACAGGTGCCCCGAACGGCGCCGTTGGTAGGCGTCCATCAGCGGGCGCGCCGACACGCCATGCAACACGATCGACAGTGCGATCGAAACGAGCGATGCGCTGATCAGTTCGGCCGCCAGCATGCCTGCCACGCCGTGCTCGATCGCGAACATCAGGTAGTACAGCGTGCCGATGCCGCGGATGCCGAACCAGGCCACCAGATTCCGTTGCTTTGAGCTCAGCATGTGGCCGCGGATCGTTCCGTAAACCGCCAGCGGCCGCACCACCAGCGACAGCCCCGCTCCGAACAGCAATGCCGTGGTGCTCGGCTGCACGCTGTGCAGCGCCACACCGACCGCCACCACGCTTGCGGCTTCCACCAGCCGTTCAAGCCGCCCGCCAAAGGCCGCCATTCGTTCGGACAAGGCATGCCCGCCCTGGTCCAGGGCACCCTTGTGGAAGGGGCGCAGCAGCACCACGCCGACCGCGAACATGACGATGAATGCCGAGGTCTGCGTGGCCCGCGCCACCCCGTAAGCAAGCGCCACCGCCCCCACATACACGAGTTCGTCGCTTACCACCCGGTCGCCGGCTTCGATTCGTGCCAGCAGTGCACGGCCCAGCAACCAGCCCGTGGCGATACCGATCAGCGCGCCACCACCGATCGGCCACAACAGGTCCGACCACCACCATTCGATGCCACCCGGGCCGACCCCGTGCAGGCCCAGCAGTGCGAGTCCCAGCATCACCGCTGGCAGTGCGGTGCCGTCGTTCAAGCCGCCCTCGGCGGTTAGCGACAGCCTCACTGCGTCACGGTCCTCGGGCGAACGGATCTGCACCGCTGAAGCCAGTACCGGGTCGGTGGGGGCACAGATCGCTGCCAGCAGCAGCGCCGCTGCCCAGGGCAGCCCGAGCATCAATGCCAGGCCCATCGCCAGCACGATCGACAGCAGCATGCCCGGGCCGGCCATCAGCAGCGCCACCCGCCAGGCCCGTATCGAAGGCGGCACGCGCAGGTGCAGGCCCACGCCGAACAACGACACCAGCACGGCGAACTCGGTGGCCACCGTCAGCATCGGCGCATGGGTTTCCAGCGTCTGCAACGACGGCGCGCCCAGCAACGCGCCAGCGCCATACCCCAAGACGAGATACACGATCGCGGGCGTCAGCCGCACCCGCGTCAGGTCGAACATCGACAGCAGCAGCAGCACGACGCCGAAACCCAGCAATGCGATCGTCAGCACCGCCCTTCACCCCGATGGGTATTGCGGTGGAATCGGCTGCGCGTTCGCATTCAGCTCACGGTTGACGGGCGCCGGGGGGTCGCGATGGCCCGTTGCAGGGCCGCCAGCAACTCCTCGGGCGGGCAGGGCTTGCGCAGCAGCACGAATTCCTCGGGCACGGTGGTGGCGGTTTCGTTGTGGCCGCTGATCAACAACACCGGCAGGTCGGGCCGCTGGCGCTGCAGTCGCCGCGCCA
>JBDSMV010000044.1:0-10441 GCA_039915715.1 Rubrivivax sp.
GTTTGTGTGCGGTGGTCATGGGTGTCTCCTGACGGCCGAGGATGCAGCGCTCAGATCGCGGCGCCGCTGGCGGTGTCGAACAGATGCAGATGCTGCGGCTGCAGATAGATGTCGAGCGCGGTGCCCGGCGGCTGGCGGAACGAGGCCGGGCAGCGCGACACCATCAGCGCGTCGCCGACCTGCAGCGTCACCAGGGTCTCCGAGCCCAGGGGCTCGAGCAGCGACACCTGGGCTGCCACGCGCACCGCGTCGTCGTCGGGCGGCGTAATGGCGATGTTTTCCGGCCGCACGCCGAAGGTCAGCGGTCTGCTGCCCTGCCCATGCGTTCGCGCGCGCCGTGCCAGATCGGCCGGCAGCGCGATCTGCGCACCACCAATGTCGGCCGCATCACCGTCCAGTGTCGCGGCCACCAGGTTCATCGGCGGCGCGCCGGTGAAGCCGGCCACGAACACCGCGGCGGGTCGGTTGTAGATGGCATCGGGCGTGTCGTACTGCATCAGCCGCCCGGCCGACAGCACGGCGATGCGGTCGGCCAGCGTCATCGCTTCGGTCTGGTCGTGGGTGACATAGACGATGGTCGCGCCCAGGCGCTGGTGCAGGCGCTTGATCTCGCTGCGCATTTCGTTGCGCAATTGGGCATCCAGGTTCGACAGGGGCTCGTCGAACAGGAACACTTTCGGTTCGCGAACGATGGCGCGGCCGATCGCGACCCGCTGGCGCTGCCCGCCCGACAAAGCCGCCGGTCGGCGTTCTAGCATGTGGTCGATGCGCAGCAGCTTGGCGGCCGCATCGACCCGCGTGCGGATCTCGCCCTCGGGTGTCTTTCGCAAACGCAGCCCGAAGGCCATGTTCTCGTACAAGGTCTTGTGCGGATACAGCGCGTAGTCCTGGAACACCATCGCAATGTCGCGGTGGCGCGGCGGCAGGTCGTTGACGCGCTGGCCGGCGATCTGCACTTCACCGCTGCTGATCGGCTCGAGCCCTGCAATCATCCGCAGCAGGGTGCTCTTGCCGCAGCCCGACGGTCCGACGAAGACCACGAACTCGCCGTGTCGGATCTCCAGGTCGATGCCGTGGATGACCTGCACCGCGCCGTAGCGCTTCGCCACAGCCTGCAGCGCCAGTTCGGCCATCAGTAACCTTCTTGGCGCGGCGCGGCCATGGGGGTCGAGGCCTGCACCTGCGATGCTCCCGGCACGTCGATGGCGCGCAACGCAGCGGCAGCAGCCTGCGCCGCGCGCATCAGCAGGCCCAGGTCCGATGCGATGGCGACATAGTCGTAGCCCATCGCCCGGTACTGCGCCACCGTCTCGGCATTGCCGCCGACGGTGCCGATCGGCTTGCCGATCGCGTTGGCGCGTCGGGCCGCATCGGCCATCAGCTCCAGCACAGCCGGGTGGGTCAACTGGCCGACATGGCCCATCGTGCCGGACAGGTCGCCCGGGCCGACGAACAGCGCATCGACCCCAGGCACCGCGGCGATCGCTTCCAGTTCCGCGACGGCCTCGACGGTTTCCAGCTGCAGCAGGTTGCAGATGCCGTCGTGGGCGACTTTGAAATAGTCGGAGGTGGTGCCGAAGCGCGAACCGCGGCTCATGCCGGCCATGCCGCGCACACCGGCCGGCGGATAGCGCGTGGCGGCCACGGCGCGGGCTGCTTCGCCGGCGTTCTGGATGAACGGGAACATCAACGTGCGAGCTCCGGCGTCGAGCACGCGCTTGATGAAGACGGTGTCGTTCCAGGGCACCCGCACCACCGGCTGCATCGGCGTGTTGCCGACCGCTTGCAGGATGTGCACGAGACCCATCAAGTCGAGCGGCGAGTGCTCCATGTCGACGACAGCCCAGTCGAAGCCCGCGCAGCCCATCGCTTCGGCAACGACAGGGCTCGCAGACATGACCCAGGAGCCCACCGGCGTGGTCGTGGCGCGTGCGTTCAGCAATTCGGCAAAGGCGTTCATGACAGTGTCCCTGCGCTGGCGATGGCGTCAGCGTTGGCGTTAGTAGATAACGGGCTCGGGCGTCGGCGCACCGGCCTGCAGGAAGTCGAGGTCGCAGCCCAGATGAGCCTGCGTCACATGCTGCTGGTAGAGCCGGGTCCAGCCGCGCTGATAAGGCTGCACCGGCGCGGTCCAGGCGGCGCGGCGGCGCGCCAGTTCTTCGTCGGACACATCCATGTGCAGACGGCGCGCCGCCAGATCGAATTCGATCTCGTCGCCGGTCTGCAGCAGCGCCAGCGGTCCGCCGATCGCCGATTCCGGACTGATGTGCAAGACGCAGCTGCCGTAATGGGTGCCGCTCATGCGGGCATCGGACAAGCGCAACATGTCGCGCACCCCCTGCTGCAACAGCTTCTTCGGCAGCGGCAGGTTGCCCCACTCGGGCATGCCCGGTGCGCCAACCGGGCCGGCGTTGCGCAGCACCAGCACGGTGTCTTCGTCGACATCCAGATCGGGGTCGGCCATCGCCGCCTGCATCTCGGGCTGGCTGTCGAAGACCAGCGCCCGGCCTCGGTGCTGGAAGAACTTCTCGCTGGCCGCGCTCGGCTTGATGACCGCGCCATCGGGCGCCAGGTTGCCGTGCAGCACTGCCAGCGTTCCATGCGGGCTGACCGGATCGGCCAGCGGCTTGATGGCGTCGTCGTCGCTGACCTCGTGGCCATCGATCTGCGCGCGCAGCGGCTGGCCGGTGACAGTGATTTCGTCCAGCGACAGGTGCTCGCGGATGCGGTTCATCAACGCCGGCAGACCGCCTGCGTAATAGAAGTCTTCCATCAACTTGGTGCCACTCGGGAACAGGTTGGCCAGCACCGGCACCTGCCGGGCCATCGCGTCCAGATCGGCCAATGTCAGCGCCACACCGGCACGCCCCGCCAGCGCCAGGATGTGGACCGCCGCGTTGGTGGAACCACCCAGCGCCATCTGCACCGCGGCCGCATTGCGAAAAGCGCCGGGGGTGAGGATGCGCGCGGGCCGCAGGTCTTCGGCAATCATCGCCACGATGCGCTCGCCGCAGTCGGCAGCCATGCGCGGGTGCGCAGAATCCATCGCCGGGATGCTGCTGGCCCCGGGCAGCGTCATCCCCAACGCTTCGGCCATCGAGGTCATGGTGCTGGCGGTGCCCATGGTGTTGCAGGTGCCGGGGCTGCGGGTCATGCGCGATTCGAGCCTTACCCATTCGGCTTCGTCGATGCGGCCGGCCTGCTTCTCGTCCCAATAGACGCGGGTGTGGGTGCCGGCGCCGACCGTGCGGCCTTGATGGCGGTCGTTGAGCATCGGCCCGGCAGGGCAAAAGATGGCTGGCAGGCCCATGCTGATGGCACCCATCAGCAACCCCGGCGTGGTCTTGTCGCAGCCGCCCAGCAGAACCGCGCCGTCCACCGGCAGGCTGCGCAGCAGCTCCTCGACCTCCATCGCCAGAAAGTTGCGGTAGAGCATGGTGGTCGGCTTGACCATCACTTCGCCCAGGCTCATGGCCGGCAACTCGAACGGCATGCCTCCAGCCATCAGCACGCCGCGCTTGACGGCCTCGGCGCGGTCACGCAGGTGGGCATGGCACGGCGACAGGTCGGACCAGGTGTTGACGATGGCCACGATCGGCCGGCCCATCACGTCTTGGCGCCGCAAGCCCATCTGCTGCATGCGCTGGCGGTGTGCGAAGCCGCGCATACCGGGGTCGGCAAACCAGCGGCGGCTGCGAAGATCTCTGGCTTCTGGATTCATGAAATCAGGGGCGGGACGCGGCCGGTGTTACCGCTAACATATCGTTCGAATTGCGACCGTCCATTCTGAGTTACCCGGTGCCCCGACCCAATCCAGCAACCCCGGCCCTGCCGGCTCCTTCGGCGACCCCACGCCAAGCCCGGCGCGGCCATGGGCGCGTGACGCTGCAGGATGTGGCGCAAGCTGCCGACGTGACGGCCATCACGGTGTCGCGCTTCCTGCGCGATCCGGGTGTGGTCGCACCGGGCACGGCAGACCGCATCCGCGTGGCCCTCACGCAAACCGGGTATGTGCCGAACCGGCAGGCTGGCTGGCTCGCCAGTGGCGTGTCGAACATGGTCGCCGTGTTGTTGCCCAACCTGGCCAATTCGATCTTTGCCGAAACGGCGCAAGGCATGAGCGAAGGCCTGCAGGCCGCTGGATTCGAGTTGCTGATCGCCGCCACCGGCTATTCGCTCGAGCGCGAGGAACAACAGTTGCGAACGGTGATGGGATGGAATCCGGCGGCACTGGTGGTCACTGGACGCCGCCATGCGCCGGGAGCGCGGAAACTGCTGGCACAGGCCCAGGCCATGGGCACCCCGGTGATCGAGATTTGGGACGACCACCCGCCGCCTCGCGGCAAGCAGCAGCCTCACTTCACGCAGATCGGCTTCAGTCATGACGCGGTCGGCCGCGCGATGGCCGAGCACCTGCTGCGGTCGGGGCGCAAGGCGCTGGCCTATGTGGACAGCGGGGTCGGCGAGGACTACCGCGCGCACGAGCGCGGCATGGCCTTTGTCGCCGCCGCGCGCGCGGCCGGCGCACAGGTCTCGGTGCTGGTGGCGCCGCCCGGCGACACCTTCGACGCCGGCCGCCAGGCGTTGACCGAGTTGATGCGCGCCGGCCCGCCCGCCATCACGGCAGCAGCGTTTGCCAACGACCACCTGGCCTGCGGCGCGCTGCTGGAAGCCACCCACCGCCAGGTGCAGGTGCCGCAGCGGCTGGCCTTGCTGGGGTTCGGCGATTTTGCCATCGCCCGCCAGTTGAGCCCGGGCTTGAGCAGCGTTCAACTGCCGCGCCATGCGATCGGCATCGAGACCGCGCGTTCGGTACTCGACGCCTTGCGCAACGGCGGACCGGCCCGATCGGCGTCGCTGCAATGGGCGCTGGTGGCGCGTGGGAGCACGGGCAGCACGGGCAGCACGGGCTGAGCCGACCCCAGGCCGACTACAGTCGCGCGCTCGACCCGCACCTGCTGCAGCTGACAGGGCCCCGCATGAACAACGACACTTGCAGCATCGGTCTGAGCATGGGCTCCGAGGTGCGTGTGCCCTTCAGCGCCAACGCCCGCTACCCGGACCCTGCCGTCGAGGTGCTGGACCCGAGCTTTGCGTCGCTGCGGCTGTACAGCGCGTCGGTCGAGCAACTCGCCACCGACTTGCGCTGGGCCGAAGGGCCAGTGTGGTTCGGCGATGGCCGCTATCTGCTGCTGTCGGACATCCCCAACAACCGCATCGTGCGTTGGGACGCGTGCTCCGGCGCCAGCAGCATCTGCGCTAGAGACGGCAGCATCTGGTTCACCGACCCCTGCTTCGGCATCCTCGGGTTCTGGGAAGGCGAGCCCGCAACGACGGAATTGCCTCAAGCCTTCTACCGCCTGGACCCTGCCACCGGCACGTTGCAGCAGCATGGCGCCGACCTGACTGCGCCCAACGGCCTGGCTTTCTCGCCCGATGAGTCGGTGCTGTATGGGATCGACAGCCGCGCCGTGCCGCACCGGCTGATCTGGGCCTACGACGTCGGAGCGGGCGGTGCACTGTCGAACAAGCGCCTGGCGGTCGACGCTGACGGCCATGGCGCGTTCGATGGCATGGCGGTCGACACGCTCGGCAACCTCTGGTGCGGTTTGGGCAGCACCGGTGCGGCTGGCGCCGACCCTGCGGCACTCGACGGCGTGCGCATCTACAACCCGCAGGGCCGCGCCATCGGCCACATCCACCTTCCCGAGCGCTGCGCCAACCTCTGCTTCGGCGGCCAACAGGGCAACCGGCTGTTCATGGCGGCGAGCCATTCGCTGTATGCCTTGTTCGTCAATGTGCAAGGCAGCACCTGACCTTGCGGATTGCGATTCGGCCCGCGGCAGTTGGCTAAGCTCTCGAGCAAACTTCGATCGGATGACCATGACCGAGCGCAACCAAAGCGCATTTCAAACCGCCTGGGGCGCCTGGCACGCCGACGGCCGCACCACGTTCCGCCTCTGGGCGCCGGGCGCCGACCGCATCGAGCTGGCTTACGAGTCGACAGCGGGCGAACGCCGCTTCATGACGATGGACCGCGACGACGCCGGCTGGTGGCAGGTGCAGACCGACGCTGTTGCCGTCGGCAGCGCTTACGGCTTTCGCAGCAATGGCGAGCTGGTGGTGCCGGACCCGGCTGCGCGGGCGCAGATGAGCGATGTCCACGGCTTGTCAAGGCTGATCGATCCACGGGCCTATGAATGGCAGACGGCGCACTGGAAAGGCCGGTCCTGGCAGGAAGCCGTGTTCTACGAACTGCATGTCGGCACCTTCACGCCGCAGGGCACCTTTGCCGCTGCCATCGACAAGCTCGACTACCTGCAGGAAATCGGCATCACCGCCATCGAGCTGATGCCGGTGGCGCAGTTCGGCGGCCGGCGCGGTTGGGGTTATGACGGCGTGCTGCTGTACTGCCCGCACGAGGCCTACGGTGGCGCCGACGGCTTGAAGGAGTTGGTCGATGCCGCACATGCCCGCGGTCTGATGGTGTTTCTGGACGTGGTCTACAACCACTTCGGACCCGACGGCAACTACATCGGCGCCTATGCCAAGGAGTTCTTCCACGAGGAAATCCACACCGCGTGGGGCGCCGCCATCGCCTACGACGAAATGCCGGTGCGCGACTTCATGATCGAGAACGCCTTGTTCTGGCTCGACGAATACCGCATCGACGGTTTGCGCCTCGACGCCATCGACTCGATCCAGGACACCACCGACACGCCGCTGGTCCAGGAGCTCGCGGCGCGCGTGCGCAAGGCCTTTCCGGACCGCCATGTGCATTTGACCAGTGAAGACGACCGCAACATCACCTGGCACATCGAGCGTGGATCACAAGGCGAGCCGCTGCTGATCTCGGGCGAATGGAACGACGACTTCCACCACACCGCCCATGTGCTGGCCACGCACGAATCCGAGGGCTACTACGTCGACTATTCGCGCCACAGCGTGGAAGAGATGGCCAAGTCGCTGGCCACCGGCTTCGTCTTCCAGGGCCAGCATTCCGACTACCGCAAGCGCGACGTGGGCCACCCGTCGGGGCACCTGCCGTCGACCGCCTTCGTGAACTTCATCCAGAACCACGACCAGATCGGCAACCGCGCATTCGGTGACCGGCTGACGGACCTGGCATCGCGGCGCGTGATCGAGTGTCTGCAGGCGGTTCTGTTGCTGTCGCCGCAGATTCCGCTGATCTTCATGGGCGAGGAATACGGCGAGACGCGGCCGTTCTCGTTCTTCACCGATTTCCATGGCGAGTTGGCCGACCTGGTGCGAGAAGGCCGCCGCAGTGAATTCAAGAAATTCGCCGTGTTCCACGATGCCGACACCCGGCAGCTGATTCCCGATCCGAACGCGGTCTCGACCTTCGAGGCTTCGCGGCTCGACTGGACCCTGCTGGAACGCCCGTCGCACAGCCTGCGCCTGGCCCGCACACAGCAGTTGCTTGAAAAGCGCGCCTCGATGATCGTGCCGCTGCTGCAGGACATTCCGGCCAACTGTGGCACCTGGCATGCGCAGTCGGACACCCGCGCCTTTGCGGTGGCGTGGACGCTCAAAGGCGGCGCGGTGCTGGAGTTGTTTGCCAACCTGGACACCGAACCCTGGGCGCTGCCAGCCGACGTGGCGCCGGGCGAATTCAGCCGCGGCACACTCGTCCATGCGCACCCGAAGGGCGCCGCAGACGCGCTGACCACCGGCTCGCTGGCGGGTCTCAGCGTCGTGTTCCGACTTGAACAACCTGCGCCTCCTGCCGAGGCGACTCCAGCATGACCGATAGCTCCAACAGCCCCGACACGCAGAACCCGCTCGACCGGCTTGCCGAAAGCCACGGCATCCAGCTGGCCTATGTATCGGAATTGGGCGAACGCCGCCTGATTGACGACACCACCAAGCGGGCGCTGCTGACCGCGCTCGGGGTCGACCCCGCCGGCACCGACTTCGGTCACTTCGATGAAGCTACAGACGCACCCTCGCAGCGCTGCGCGATGCCGCAGGCGATCCTCGAGAACCGCTGCTGGGGCATCGCCTGCCAGTTGTACGGCCTGCGCTCCGAGCGCAACCTGGGCATCGGCGACTTCGAGGATCTGGCCACGCTGACCGCGCTGGCAGCGCAGTCGGGTGCTGCTTTTGTCGGCCTCAACCCGCTGCATGCGCTGTTCCTGGCCGACCCCGGCCGTTTCAGCCCGTATTCGCCGTCGAGCCGGCGCTTCCTGAACCCGCTCTACATTGCCATCGACCAGCTCGACGGCGGACCACAGGCGATCGCTGCGTTGCGTGCCGAGTCGCCGCAACTGTTCGAACAGCTCGACAGTGAATGGGTCGACTATTTGGCGGTCGGGCAAGTCAAACGGCAACTGCTGCAGCGTGTTTTTGCAGCCAGTGGACGGCGCGTGCTGTCAGACCCGGCATCTCAGGCGTTCATCGACCTGGGTGGCGCCGGGCTGGCCAGCTTTGCGCTGTTCGAGGCCCTCTCTGAAGCGCAGGTCGAAGCCGGGCTCTGGGCCGGCTGGCATTCGTGGCCGGCTGCGCTGCAGCAGCATGACGGCGCTGAAGTGGCCCGCTTCCGATCCGCTCAGACCGACCGCGTCGACTTCCACCGCTGGCTGCAGTTCGAAGCCGACCGCCAACTCGCGCGCGTGCAGGTGCAAGCCCGCGCGGCAGGCATGCACATCGGTCTGTACCTGGACCTGGCGGTTGGCGTGGCACCCGACGGCGCCGAAACCTGGATGGACCCGACGCTGACGGTCGGTGACGCGCGCGTCGGCTCGCCACCGGACCTGTTCAACAGCCAGGGTCAGGACTGGGGCCTGGCGCCGCAGTCGCCGAAGGCACTGGCCGAGCGCGGCTTCAGCCCCCTGCGCGACTCGTTCGAACGCCTGACGCGCCATGCCGGCGCGGTTCGCATCGACCATTCGATGGGGCTGGCGCGTTTGTGGTGGATCCCTTCCGGTCTGCGCTCATCGGGCGGTGGCTACATCCGCTATCCGCTGGGCGAGATGGTCGACACCTTGGCCGAGGTGTCGCAGCACAACAGCTGCCTGGTGGTGGGCGAAGACTTGGGTACCGTGCCGGCCGGTTTTCGGCACACGATGGAACAGGCGAATGTCCTGTCGTATCGCGCGCTGTACTTCGAACGCCACGGGCTGACCGAATTCCTGCCGCCGTCGGCCTACCCGCAGCTCTCGCTGGCCTGCATCTCCACCCATGACCTGCCGACACTGGCGGGCTGGTGGGCGGGTGCCGACATCGCACTGCGCGAGCAGACCGGCATCCAGAACACTGCGGCTTGCGCGCGCGACCGGGAAGATCGCCGCCGCGACCAGCGGTCTTTGATGGCGGCGCTGGCAGAAGCCGAGTTGCTGCCGCCCGAATTCATGCGCGTGGCCAGCGGTGAGGACGAAGCGCCGCTGCAGTTGCCGACCGTACTGGCCCTGGCGGTGCACCGCTTCATCGCCCGGACCCCGTCGGTGCTGGTGACGGTGCAGCTCGAGGACCTGATCGGTTCGCAGCAGCAACCGAATCTGCCGGGCACCACCGACCAGTACCCCAACTGGCGCATCCGCATGCCGATGACGGTGAGCGACATCGGCCGCAGCGCGCACTTCCAGAGCCTGACCGCAGCGATGCGGCAGGAGCGGCCGGCAGCATCTGCGCCGCCAGAGACTCAGCGCGGTCCCGCGGGTTCGGGCGATTCGGGCGGTTCCGCGTAGCGCGACTCCAGCGCATCGAACAGGGGCTTGCGAACCAGGTTCTGCCGTTCGGTGAAGGTGGCCACCAACGCCGGGTCTTCAGCCAGCTGACCCGCGCGCTTCAATTCGGACAACGCATCGAGCATGCCGCGCATCGCGCCTTGCAACGCAGCGTTGGCATACAGCACCATGCCGAAGCCCATCGCGCCGAAATCCGAGGCCGACAAGGCCGGGGTCTGGCCGCCGAGCACGATGTTGACCACCTGCGGCGATCGCAACTCGCGGACGATGCGCTGCAGTTCTTCGATGCTGCGGGGGGCCTCGACGAAGCACACATCGGCACCGGCTTCGGCACAGGCTGCGGCGCGGTCGATGGCCGCGTCGAGCCCATGCACGGCGCGCGCATCGGTGCGCGCCACGATCAGGCAGTCGCGGCTGTGGCGCGCGTCGACCGCGGCCTTGATCTTCGAGACCATCTCGGCGCTGTCGATCACGGCCTTGCCTGCAAAGTGACCGCAGCGCTTGGGACTCTGCTGGTCTTCGAGCTGGATCGCGTCGGCGCCGGCGCGTTCCAGCATGCGCACGGTCTGGCGCACGTTGAGCGCGTTGCCGAAGCCGGTGTCCGCATCGACGATGAGGGGCAACTGCACGGCATCCCGAACAGCCGCGGTGTGCTGGGCAAGATCGCCGAGGTGCATGAAGCCCAGATCGGGAAGGCCGTAGAAGCTGTTGGTGAGACCTGCCCCGCTCAGATA
>JBDSMV010000045.1:0-3550 GCA_039915715.1 Rubrivivax sp.
ACGAAGTAGCCGGCCACGACATCGGCCATGCGCTGCATCGGCGCGCGCGAGCGCTGGGCCTGCGCCACCATCTGCACGATCTGCGACAACACGGTGGCCGAGCCGACATGTTCGGAGCGCATCACCAGCGCGCCGCTGGTGTTCATCGTGGCGCCGATGAGCTTGTCGCCCGCGCGCTTGGTCACCGGCAGCGGTTCGCCGGTCAACATCGATTCGTCGAGTGCGCTGCTGCCCTCGAGCACGACGCCGTCGACCGGCACCTTCTCGCCGGGGCGGACCCGAAGCCGGTCGCCTTCGTGAACATGCGCCAGCGGCACGTCCTCCTCGCTGCCGTCGTCCTTGATGCGCCGCGCGGTCTTGGGTGCCAGGCCGAGCAACGACTTGATCGCGGCCGAGGTTTGCGAGCGAGCCTTCAGTTCCAGGATCTGGCCGAACAGGGTCAACGAGATGATCGCCGCAGCAGCCTCGAAGTACACCGACACACGCCCGTCGATGACGAAAGTGGCCGGGAAGATCTGCGGCGCCACGGTGGCGATCACGCTGTAGACGAAGGCCACGCCAGTGCCCAGGCCGATCAGGGTCCACATGTTGGGGCTGCGGTTGATCACCGACTGCGCGCCGCGCCTGTAGAAGGGCCAACCGGCCCACAGCGCGACGGGAAGGGTCAGCGCAAGTTCGACCCAGTTTTGACCGACGCTGCCGAACAGATCCTTGAACATCGACAGACCATGGCCGGCCATGGCCAGAACAACGACCACCACGGTGAAGGGCAAGGTCCACCAGAAGCGGCGCTTGAAATCGGCGAGTTCGGGGTTTTCGCCCTCGTCCAGCGCCGGCATTTCCGGCTCGAGCGCCATGCCGCACTTCGGGCAGTCGCCTGGATGGTCCTGGCGAATTTCCGGGTGCATCGGGCAGGTGTAGACGGCGCCAGCTTCGGACGCCGCCGGTGCGGTTGGCGCGGCAGTCGGGTCGCGCCCGACGAACCTTTCCGGGTCTTCGCTGAACTTCGTCAGGCATTTCGAACTGCAGAAGTAGAAGGGACGGCCGTCGTGCTCGACGTGATGCGCGGACTGCGCCGTCACGTCCATGCCACAGACCGGATCCTTCAAGGCGCCGCCCGCCTCGGTGGCGGTTTCGTGGTCATCATGGCCGCGGTGCCCTTGGCCCGCATGTTCGTGTGTCGATGGCGTGCTCATGGCTTACTCCTTGTGCGTGTCGGATGGCACGGCCCGGTCGCCATGACCACCACCGCCGTGACCTCCGTGACCATGGAACAAGTGCATCAGCGGACAAGCCAGCAGCAGCAGGACCACCCAGTTGCCCCCGATGTGGCTCCAATGCTCGCGCAGCAGGTAGAAGCCACCGACGAGGGCGACCATCAGCAGCGCGGTCTTCAGCGGACGGCTCAGGCCAGTCGACTGGCGATTGGTGGAGAGGTGATCGTCGTGCGTCGTGTTCATGGCAGTCCTTTGTTCGTCGACAGCCAGGGCTCGGGGCACCTTGCTTCGATCTCAAGGGAGGCCTTGACCGGGGATGAAGGCCAAGGCCCGGTGGGGTCAGAACTCAGTTCTTCGACCCCGCGTCGCGATCGAGCAGCGCCTTGCGCTTCTCGTAGTCTTCCGGCGTGATCTCGCCGCTGGCCAAGCGCCGCTGCAGCGCCTGGTGCGGCGCTTCCTGAGGATTGCGCCGCTGCTTGCCCGGACGTCCCCACGCGCTGTAGACGAGCACGCCAATCAGCAGCACCCAGAAGATCCACCACAAACCGTGCATGCCGCCCATGTGAAAGCCGCTGTCGTAGAACCTGTGCATCTCCTTCAGCCCTGGGCGTCAGGCCGCGCGGCTGAGGTCCGAGTTGCCATCAATGAGGTCCCCACAGACTCCAGCGCGTGATGCATGAGCCGCGGGTCGTCCTTGTCGTTGAGCTCGCAGTTGGAGGCGTAGAAGGTCGCGCCCTGCGTGGGCGATGAGGCGGCGGAGGCGTTCATGAGCCGCCCCTCACTGGGTCGCCGGGGCTGGCGCCGTGCGGTCCATCATCATCTGCATCATGGACTGCATCATGTCCATGCGCTGCTCCATCATGCCCTGGCGGGCCGCCATGTCGGCCGGCTTGTCAGCCATGGCGCCCGGGCCCATGCGCCCCATCATGCCCATGCCGCTCTGCATGAGCTTCATGTGCTCGGCCATCAACGCATGGCGCTCGTCGGGTGTCTTGGCGGCCGTCATCTTGTCGTGCATGGCCTGCATGGATTTCATCTGGTCGGCAGAGCCTGGCATCGCGGCGGTGCCACCCATGGCCACGCCCGTGCCTGGCGTGACGGCGGTGGCTGCAGCGACTCGGCTGGTTGACGCTGCAGCAGGGTGATGACTGTCGTGTTTCTCTTCGCTGGCGGCCCAGGCAGACGTGCCCATCGTGGTGGCTGCGAGCGCGGCGAGAACCGCGGTTGTGCGAACGAAGTTCATTTGAAGCTCCTGGTGAATTGGAAAGGGACTGTTGCCTTGAGCGCCTCGGGACGAGTGCGCGCAGATCTCAAATCCGAGCTTGCGCTCTGTACCCGGGTACAGAGTCAAGTCGAATGAATGGGCTGACCAAAGCGTCGCGGAGCGCGTGGCTCCGGGGCGCCAGCCTGCAGCGCCTGCAGCGCCTGCAGCGCCTATAGCGCCTATAGCGCCAGCCGGGAATAGCGCGTTCGCAGGGGCAGGCCTGCTCGCGCGCGGCGCTCGACGTGGCCGGGCCGCGGCGAATCGAGGGCAGCCACAGATACCGACCAAGCCACGACAGTCGGCGGCGCCAAGTTCGGCAGTTCGAGGGCCGACGGCCATTTCACGAGGCTTTGAGACGATTCGTCACAGACCTTGAGGCAAGGTGCTTTGCCTGGGGCCGGGTCCGCCTCGTGATCGCCCAGGGCCCCGACATGGCCTGCCGAGACGATCGGCGTTCCGACATGCGATTCCACATCAGCGTGCTGGTGCGCATTGCGCTCTTGCAAGAGACAGGCGTTGGCCCATCCCGCACCCAATGCGAACAGCCAGAACACCACCATCACCGGCGCGATGCGGCGCTTGATGCGGGAGTTGGCGAAAGGCGTCATGTCGGTAAACCTGCTCGTTACATGCCAATCGACCACGGCAACCGTCGTTGATTCAAATCGAACGAACCCTGGGGTCGGGTACGCACTGCGCTGATAAGCTTCAGTCTGCGACCCGTGATGGCAAACCGATGACTTCTCCGGACACCTTGACGATCGGCCGTGTGGCCAAGGCAGCCGATGTGGGCGTCGAAACCGTGCGCTACTACCAGCGCCGTGGCTTGTTGCCGGTGCCCCGCGCTCTGGGCGCGGTGCGTCACTACCCGGTCAGTCTGGTGCAGCGGATCGGCTTCATCAAGAAGGCGCAAGCTCTGGGCTTTTCGCTGCAGGAAGTCGGCACGCTGCTTGACCTGGCCGACGGACGCAACCGCCGCGCGGTTCAGTCCGTGACGTCGGCGCGTTTGTCCGAGATTGAGGTGAAGCTGGCCGATCTGACCCGAATGCAGGGTGCTCTGGCGGGACTG
>JBDSMV010000281.1:0-3612 GCA_039915715.1 Rubrivivax sp.
GACACGCAAGTTGTGATGCTGGCGGGCAGCCACCGACCCAAAGCGGGTATCTGATCCGCGAGATTCAGCTCCTTGAAGCGGTCGTCTGGACATCCGCAGCTTCGGCTATGGCGCCTGTCCGCGCCGCTGAGTCTTAGGCTGACGCATCACGACTGCCTGGGTCGGCGGGCCTCCTGCAACACGGCTTGGGGAACCTCATGCAGGTCCCAGACAATGCCCAGCTGCTCCAGCCCGCGCAAGATCCAGTAGGTGATGTCGATCTGCCACCAGTAAAAACCGGCGCGCGCCGCATTCATATAACGATGGTGGTTGTTGTGCCAGCCGCCGCCAAGGCTGGGCAGCGCCCACCACCACAGGTTTGCACTCTGGTCCTTGGTCTCGAACGGCCGCGCTCGCCAAAGGTTCGGCCGGCCGCCGTGCGCGAAGGCATTGACTCCGTAGGCCATGTGCTGCGAGGCCACCATGCCTACGAAGAACACCCAGACCAAGGCTGCCCAGCCCATGCCCGTTGCGCCGAAGAGAACCGTGTAGTGGCCGATTAGGAAGGTCCCCACCAGTCCGGTCAGCGTGAAGACGTAGTGGTGCTGATTGACCCACACCAACTCCGGATACCGCGCGAGGTCCGGCGCTTCGTCAAGGCGGGTCGCAAGTACCTCGTCGTCAATCAGCCAGCCGAAGTATGACTTCCATGCCGAGTGCACCACCGGCGAGTGCGGATCGGCGGGCTGGTCGGAGTGCCGATGGTGGCGGCGGTGAGTTACGGCCCACCAGATTGCGCCGCGCTGGCCGTTGGATGCCGCCGCCGCGGCGAGCAGGAACTGAAATACGCGCGAGGTCTTGTAGCTGCGATGCGCAAAGTAGCGGTGCACCCCGCCCTCAATAACAAAGGTCCGGCTGACGTAGCTGAGGAATGCCGCCAGCGCCAACTGCCAAGTAAGTGGTACGAAGAACACCCCCAACAGGGCCAGATGCGCAATGACGAAGCGCGCGGCGATGACCCGTGCGCCTTCGGTACGCTGGATTGTGCCGGCACTCGCCTGCAACTTGGTTTCATACGACATGTGCCCCCGTCCATAAACCTTGCGGCGTGAAATCTTACATGGGCCTTGTGCCGCCCACCAATTGTTATGAACCAACGCAGTACGCTGCGGCGCACCGGCAACACTTCGCCGCGGCTCTTCGCGCGGATCGTGACAGTTGCAAGCCCAGGAAGCCGTCGGCCGGGATACCGCGCTCAGGAGTGGCGAACCGGGTGCCATCCGGCACTCGGGGGACTGCCGACCCATCGCTTGCACGCATTGCTCACAACGAGACTGTGGTGCTGCACCGTCCCAGGCGGGACCGAGCGACGCCCCCGCCAAGCGTGATGCCTACCTTGTGAGGTGCTTCTTCGGCGTGCATGCGGCGCGATGGGGCAAAGCGCAGATGGCCCGCCGGATAGCCGCCCGGCGCCAACGTCGCTTGATGGCCGAGAGCGGTGGCTCGTCGAGACCGTCTTGAGGCAAGAAGGAAAGACGCCGAAGCGCCTTTCGATTTGGGCCAACTCTCGCAATCTCAATCGGCCTGCTTCCTCAAGAACGCCGGGATCTCGATCTCGTCCATCCCCTTGCTCGACAGCGCATCCACCCGCGCTGCGGCCTGACTGCGCGGGCTGCGCCACACGCTCGGCGTTTCCAGACCCTGGTACGTGTGCTGCGGCGGCGACATGACGCTGCGCTCGCCGGCGCCACCGATAGCGTCTTCCAGCACCGGCAGTGAATCGTGCGTGCCGGTGCGCAGCATCGGCGCGTGCTGCACCACCTTCAGTGGCGGCACGCCGCGGTTGGGCTCCTGGCCTTGTTGCGCTCGGCGGGCCGAACTCAGGCCGGTCGCGATCACGGTCACACGCAACTGGTCGCCAAGGCCTTCGTCATACGCGGTGCCGAAGATCACATGTGCATCGTCGGCGGCATAACGGCGAATGGTGTTCATCGCGTTGCGGCTTTCGGCCAGGCGGAACGTGCCCTTGCTGGCCGCGATCAGCACCAGCACGCCGCGCGCACCGCTCAGGTCGATCCCTTCCAGCAGCGGGCACGCCACTGCCAGGTCGGCTGCCTTGGTCGCGCGGTCCGGACCGCCCGCCACCGCCGTGCCCATCATCGCCTTGCCCGGCTCGCTCATCACCGTCTTGACGTCTTCGAAGTCGACGTTGACGAGACCCGGGATGTGGATGATGTCGCTGATGCCACCGACCGCGTTCTTCAGCACGTCGTTGGCATGCGCAAAGGCCTGCTCCTGCGTCACGTCGTCGCCCATCACTTCGAGCAACTTCTCGTTCAGCACCACGATCAGGCTGTCGACATTGGCTTCGAGTTCGGCCACGCCGTCGTCGGCTTGTTTGCCGCGGCGCTTGCCTTCGAATTCGAACGGCTTGGTCACGACGCCGACGGTCAGGATGCCCATCTCCTTGGCGATGCGCGCAATCACCGGTGCCGCACCCGTGCCGGTGCCGCCGCCCATGCCGGCGGTGATGAAGATCATGTGCGCGCCTTCGATGCTTTGCTTGATGGCATCGACGGCGTCTTCTGCCGCCTGGCGCCCCATCTCGGGTTTGCTGCCGGCTCCCAGGCCGGTCTTGCCCAGTTGCATCAGGTTCGGCGCGCTGCTGTTGTTCAGCGCTTGCGCGTCGGTGTTGGCGCAGATGAACTCCACCCCCTGCACCTTCTGCCGGATCATGTGTTCGACCGCGTTGCCGCCGCCACCACCGACACCGATCACCTTGATCTGCGTGCCGTCGTCGAAGTCGTCGATCATTTCGATTGCCATCTTTGCTCTCCTGAAGTCAGTTGCAGTTGCCATGAATGAAAAGATGCTGCGGGTAGTTCCCTGCCAGGGCCCGAGCGTTGAAATCGAGGCTTCTTGAATGCTTGAGCCTCTCGTCGTTACTCATTTGGGTTAGCCATTCAAATTGGCCATTTGCGTTAGCCATCTGCGTTGTCATCACCACTAGAAATTCCCCAAGAACCAGTCGCGCGCACGGCCGACCATGTTCTTGACCGACCCGGCCTGCGCCGCCGCCTTCTGGCCGCGGCTGCGCGCCATGCGCGCTTCTTCCAACAACCCCATCACGGTGGCCGACCGCGGGTTGGCGACCATGTCGTAGAGCGCGGCGTTGTAGAGCGGCAGACCTTTGCGCACCGGCTTCAGGAAGATGTCTTCGCCCAACTCGACCATGCCGGGCATCACCGCGCTGCCGCCGGTGATGACGATGCCGCTGGACAGCAGTTCCTCGAAGCCGCTTTCGCGGATCACCTGGTGCACCAGGCTGAAGATTTCCTCGACCCGCGGCTCGATCACGCCGGCCAGTGCTTGGCGGCTCAAGAGGCGCGGCGCGCGGTCGCCGAGCCCAGGCACTTCGACCTGATCACTCGGGTCGGCCAACAGTTGCTTGGCGACACCGTGTTCGACCTTGACCTCTTCGGCGTCCTTGGTCGGCGTGCGCAACGCCATCGCGATGTCGCTGGTGATGAGGTCGCCGGCAATCGGAATCACTGCGGTGTGGCGCACGCTGCCGTCGGTGTAGATCTGCACGTCGGTGGTGCCGGCGCCGATGTCGACCACCGCCACGCCCAG
>JBDSMV010000296.1:0-4060 GCA_039915715.1 Rubrivivax sp.
GAACTGCACGGTCTTCAACTCGTCGATGCGTTTCTGGATCTCGGCAGGGTCCAGCGTGGGTGCGACCCACTGGCCCAGACCGGGCAGCATGCCCGGCACCGAAGAGCTGGCGCCCTTCATCAGGTTCTGCAGGAACTCGAAGCCCGGCACCATGCGGGCCAGATCGGGGGCAGGTGTCATGGTCGTGTCTCCCGGCTTATCGATGCAGGCATTGTGCGCGCCGCGGCCTTGGCCGTTGTCCGGGGCCGTTGCCGGTGCCGATGTCGACATGGGATCAACGCTCGAAGCGAATCCGCCGAACCTCGAAACCTCGCTGCGCCAGCAGCTTCGGCAGCGACCGCGGCCCGGTCATGTGCAACGCACCGACCGCGACCAGGACCCGCTTGCCCGTGTTGTGCAACGCGGCAATGCGATCGGCCATCGGCCCATTGCGATCGTCATTGAGCTTGCGCATGAAGTCGCGCTCGGTTTCCGTGGCGGCGCACTCGCACCAGCGTTCGAAGTCGGCCAGCATGGCCAGGTCGCCGTGCTCCCAGGCGCCGGCCAGCCGCTGCAGCACGCGCCGTCCGCTGCCGTTTTCCAGCTGGGTCAGCAATTGCTGGAGCGACATGCGCGCGGCCTCGGCATCGTCCGGCAGCAAGAGCGCCACCTGCTGGGCGGCCGACTCCAGCGACACCAGCGGCAGACCGTGGTCGGCGGCCCAGGTCGAGAGCATCCGTTCCTGAGCGTACTGCGCATCCATTCCCAGCCAGCGCGCCTCCAGCACCGTCAACGTCACGGCCTGCAGCAGCGGATGCAAGGCCGCCAAAGCGGCATGCGGCACGCAGGCGCGGTCCATCGCTTGCTGCAGGCGCAACTGCAGCGCCTGCCGGGCGTCGGGCGATGCATTTGGCACGAACAGCGAGGGGCCAGCGGCGCTCAACGCTGCGGCCAATTGCGGATCGTCGGGATCGATCTCCAGCGCCAGCACGTCGCTGGCGTCGAGCGCGCGGTGCAGCGCCGGTCCGGGCTGCACCCACTGCGGCTTGCCGACATGGAGCGTGCCGTAGAGGTGACTCACATGACTGCCACGGCGCACCTCCCAGAGCAGCCCGCGGTCGATCGCCGGTGCGGCACGCACGCCGTCTGGCGCCGCCCGCTGCTGGACCAGCGGAGGACAAATGGCAGGTGCCGCATCAGCAGAAGCAACACCGGCACCGGCACCGGCGGCAACGCACAACCACGCGGTCAGCACCCGTCGCCAGCCCCCCGACCGCCGCGAACCCGATCGGCGCACTGCATCCATCGGACGACGGTGACACAGCCCGCCCCGCGCGTCACCGCAGCCGACGTTCCCGGGATCGCGCCTCAAGGCCCGCCGCTGCCCGGCAAGTCGACCCGAAGCACCCCGTCGCGCTGCGTCAGGCGCAGACGGCCCAGCACGTCCATGCCCAGCAGCGGCGTGGCCAGTTGAGGCAGCGCGGCGATGCGCAGCCGGTTGGCCCGCAGCCCGCCCTGCAGCGCCAGGTCAGCCACCACCAGCTCGCCGATCACGGTGCCGCCCGCCGTGTGCGAACGCATGCGGCCAACCGCCTGCAATTCGAGTTCGCGCGCCAGCGTCGCCGGGATCGCGGTGCCGGTGGCTCCGGTGTCGACCAGGAAGTCGACCGCGCGGCCATTGATGCGACCGGGCCAGTGGTAGTGGCCGTCGAGGCCGCGGCGGATCTCGACCGTGCCGGTTTCGACCACGAATCGGGTGGCTCGCTCGCTGGCGATGAAGTGCTGCACCGCCAGAAACACACCCACCGCCAGCAACAGCCAGACGGTGGCCTGCTTGAGCCCGCGCGGCAGATCGGTCATGACACCGCGGCCGTTGCGGCGTCCGGGTCCGGGTCCGGGTCCGCGTCTGAAATCGGCGCGTTGATCAAGGTGTCACCGACATCGGCCGCCATGGCAGTCGACCTCTGCCAATGCCATTCGATGGTGCCGAACAGCGGCGCCACGTCGGCATCCGCCATGTCGATCTGCAGCGTGTCGCCGGGCTGCAGCTTGCGGCCGGGCGCGGATTCGGTGCCAGTGTGAGCCGGATCCCAACGTCGCAAGGCGCAGCCGACCACGCTGCCGGCGCCGAGCCGGTGCGAGGTTGCGGCAGCGGCGATCAGTTCACCGAGATGCGGCGGCGGGGTGTCGGCCGGCGGCCGCGCTGCCAGACGGCGGCGGCCGATGCGGGCCGCGGCGTCCAGCGCCACACGGCCTCCGCGCCACGCGGTACCCAGTTCGTCGGGCGTGACGGCCACCGGAGCGAACGCGGTGGCGCGCGCGTCGAGACCCTCGGCCTCGCTGAACAGCAGCAACAGGCGCACGGCATCCAGGCCGGCCTCGGTGGTGGCGCGGCGGGCCACGTCGGAAGTGACCGCGGCGATGCCAAGCCCCACCGTCACGCCTTCAATGCCGTCACCGCCGTCAGCGCCGTCGGTGCCAGCAGTGCCAGCAGTGCCAGCGGCCGGCAGCCGCTGCCGCGGGCCGGGCAGGTCGTCGCCCGGATGCCGTACCCAGCTCAGCGCGCCAGCCCCTGCGCCAGAGCCATCGGCTACCGACAGCCATTGGTAGGCCCGGGGCAGCGGGGCCCGGCAGCGGGCCGGGTCGAAGGCAAAAGCATGACGCGCTTTGCCGTCGTTGAGCGCGGCGTACAGATCTTCGAGCTGTGGCGAGATGAAGTTCCAGTCGTCCAGCAACTGCTGCATGCGCCCGGCGATGCCGGCGGCAAAGTGGGCGCTGGCCAGGTCGCGCGAAACCACGGCCAGTTGGCCGTCGCGTGAGCCGTCGTCGAGGGTGATCAATTTCATGGGTGTCGGATCGGGACCGCGGTGGCACCATTGTCCGGGTGAGCTCCTCTGCGCGACCTGGATTGCCGCTTACACCGCCGAAGCCGCGCGGGCGGCGCATGCTGGCTGGGGCTCTGTGGGTGGCGGTGGCGGGGCTGCATGCGGTCGCGCTCTGGTCGGCAGCCGAGGCGACGCACCGGGTCGCGTCCGCCGAGCACCCCATCGCCACCCGGTCCCGGGCACCGGCGATGCAGGTGGTGGCGAACCCTTTGCTGGTGGCCGTGCCGGTGCCTGTGCCGCTGCCTGTGCCGACCCGGACGATGGCGCAGACGTCCATCGCGCCGCACAGCCCAGCGCAGCCTCGGCATCCGCCAGAGGCGCACGTGCCAGCCGCCGCCCTGCAGACAGACCCTGCACCGGCGTTCCTGCCCCCGCCAGCGCCATCGCCATCGCCAGCGCCATCGCCTCCCGCCGCCGCCGACCCGATGCCGGCGGACGCGGTACCCGCCCGCCTGCCCTCGACCACCGCCGAGGCGGTGCCGCGCTACCCAACCCAACTGCCCCCGCCGCTGCACTGGCGCTTCCAGATGCGTCGGGGCGGGCGCGACGGCACGGCCGATTTGCGCTGGTCGCCCACGGCCGATAGCTACCGAATCGACCTGCTGGGCTGGACCAGCACCGGCGCCTTCGACATCGACGGCATCGCCCCCGAACGCCACACCGAAAGCCGGCGCGGCCGCGAGTGGCGGGCCGTGAACTTCCAGCGCGAGCAGGGCCGCATCACCTTCAGCGGGTCGCAAGGCGACGCCCCGCTGGGTCCTGGCGCGCAGGACCGGGTGAGCTGGATGCTGCAGCTGGCCGGGGTGCTGGCGGCCAACTCGGGCCTGCGCGAGCCCGGCAGCGAAGTGAGTCTGGTGGTGGCCGGCATCCGTGGCAGCGCCGGGGTCTGGCGCTTCACCAACCTGCGCGCCGAGGATCTGGACCTTCCGGCCGGCCGCGTGGCCGCTGCCTTGCACTTGCGCCGAGAGTCCGAAGGCCCCTACGACCTGCAGGTGGATGTGTGGCTCGACCCGGCGCGCCACTTTGGGCCGGTGCGTCTGCTGATGCAGCGGCCCGGGGTTGCGACCGACGCGCCCGGGCAGGTCGAGTTGTGGCTGGCGAGCGATGCGCCTTGACGGGTGGGCAGTGCGGGCCCGGCGCGGCGCCCTTCGATCAAGCCGGCGCTTGCGTCCGGTTGAAGTCGCGCCGGCCGCACC
>JBDSMV010000046.1:0-2966 GCA_039915715.1 Rubrivivax sp.
GCCATCGGCGTCAGCCTGCTGTTGCAGACCCTGGCGATGATCATCTGGAAACCCAACCCCAAGCCGTATCCGCTGCTGCTGGGCACCGAGCCGATCAACCTGGGCGGGCCCGTCATCAGCGTCACGCAGTGTTTGATCCTGGGCGTCACCGCGGTGATGCTGGCGTCGTTGATGTATCTGGTCAACAAGACCAAGCTCGGCCGCGCAATGCGCGCCACTGCCGAGAACCCGCGCGTGGCGGCGTTGATGGGGGTTCGACCCGACTGGGTCATCAGCGCCACGTTCGTCATCGGCGCCGCACTGGCCGCGGTGGCGGGGGTGATGTGGGCCGCCAACTACGGCACCGTCCAGCATGCGATGGGCTTCTTGCCGGGCCTGAAGGCGTTCACCGCCGCGGTGCTTGGGGGCATCGGCAACCTGGCCGGCGCGGTGGTCGGGGGTCTGCTGCTGGGGCTGGTCGAAGCGCTGGGCGCGGGCTATCTGGGTGCGCTGACGGGCGGGGTGCTGGGCAGCCAGTATTCCGACATCTTCGCGTTCCTGGCGCTGATCCTGGTGTTGACCTTGAGGCCTTCGGGATTGCTGGGCGAGCGGGTCGCGGACCGGGCCTGAAATCATGAAGCACAAGCTGCTGATCTTCGTGGTCTGCGCTGCGCTGCTGGTGGCGCTGCCGTTTTTTGCCGGCCACTTCGGGCAGGGCTGGGTGCGCATCCTGGCGCTGGCGCTTCTGTATGTGCTGCTGGCGCTCGGATTGAACATCGTGGTCGGCTACGCGGGGCTGCTGGACCTGGGCTATGTGGCCTTCTATGCCGTCGGTGCCTACACCTATGCGCTGCTGTCCTCGCCACACCTGACCGAGAACTTCCCCTGGATCGCGAACCTGTTCCCCGATGGCTTGCACACGCCGTTCGTGTTGATCGTGCCGCTGGCGGCGGGGTTGGCGGCGATCTTCGGGGTGTTGCTGGGCACACCGGTGCTGAAACTTCGGGGCGACTACCTGGCGATCGTCACGCTCGGCTTCGGCGAGATCATCCGGGTGTTCCTGAACAACCTGGAATATCCGGTCAACATCACCAACGGCCCGCGCGGACTCGACCGCATCGACTCGATGCACTTCCTGGGCTTCAGCCTTGGAAAGGGGCTGGAAATCGGGCCGGTGGAAGTCACACCGGTGACCCTGTACTACTACATGTTCCTGGTGCTTGTGGTGGTCAGTGTGGTGATCTGTCACAGGCTCGAACTGTCGCGCATCGGACGCGCCTGGATGGCGATCCGCGAAGACGAAACCGCCGCCAAGGCGATGGGCATCAACACCCGCAACATGAAGCTGTTGGCCTTCGGCATGGGCGCCACCTTCGGCGGGGTTTCGGGTGCGATGTTCGCGGCCTTCCAGGGTTTCGTGTCGCCGGAGTCGTTCAGCCTGATGGAGTCGATCATGATCGTCGCCATGGTGGTGCTGGGCGGCATGGGCCACCTGCCTGGCGTGATCCTGGGAGCCGTGTTGCTGGCGGCGTTGCCTGAAGTGCTGCGCTATGTCGCCGGCCCGCTGCAGCAGATGACCGACGGGCGGCTCGACGCGGCGATCTTGCGGCAGCTGCTGATCGCCAGCGCCATGATCTCGATCATGCTGCTGCGGCCGCGCGGCCTGTGGCCAGCGCCCGAACACGGCAAGGCCGCGGTGCCGCTGGCGCTCCAGGAAGCGCCGCCGCCGGTGGCACCGGCCGGTGTGCCGAAGCCGACCACCATCGTCAGCAACTGAGACGGCAAGACAGCGGCGCATGGCAGACATCGTTCTCTCGGTTCAAGGCGTCAGCAAGCGCTTCGGCGGCTTGCAGGCGCTGTCGGACGTGGGCATCACGATCCACAAAGGCCAGGTCTACGGGCTGATCGGGCCCAATGGCGCTGGCAAGACCACTTTCTTCAATGTGCTGACGGGCCTGTACACGCCCGATTCGGGCAGCTTCGAGCTGGGCGGCACGCCGTACAAGCCGAGTGCGGTGCACGAAGTGGCGCGCCAGGGCATCGCCCGCACCTTCCAGAACATCCGTCTGTTCCCCGAGATGACCGCGCTCGAGAACGTGATGGTGGGCCGCCATGTGCGCACCCACAGCGGACTGATCGGTGCCGTCTTTCGCACCCGCTCGTTCAAGGCCGAGGAAGCCGCGATCGAGCACAGCGCACGTGATCTGCTTTCCTATGTCGGCATCGACCGCTACGCCGACTTCCGCGCCCGCACGCTCAGCTACGGCGACCAGCGCCGGCTCGAGATCGCACGCGCCCTGGCGACCGAACCCAAACTGATCGCACTGGACGAACCGGCCGCTGGCATGAACGCCACCGAGAAGGTGGTGCTGCGCGAACTGATCGACCGCATCCGCAACGACGGCCGCACGATCCTCTTGATCGAGCACGACGTGAAGCTGGTGATGGGCTTGTGCGACCGCGTCACCGTGCTCGACTACGGCAAGCAGATCGCCGAAGGCACGCCGGCCGATGTGCAGCGCAACCCGCAGGTCATTGAAGCGTACCTGGGTGCAGCGCATGTGTAGGCCCCCACGCTGCCTGACGGTCGCTGCGGTACCGGAGCCCCCCCGCTCCCTGACGGTCGCTGCCCCCCGAGGGGGCGCTCGCCTGCGGCCCGGCGAAGCCGGTTCCGCGGCTCTACTTGGTCTCTTGGGCTGCGCTTGGCGTTTCTGATGAACACAGTCGTGAATGGCGCCAAGGCCGATGTACTGCTGCGGGTCACCGACCTGAAGGTGGCCTACGGCGGCATCCAGGCGGTCAAGGGCGTGACATTCGAGGTGCACGAGGGTGAACTCGTCAGCCTGATCGGCGCGAACGGCGCGGGCAAGACCACGACGCTGAAGGCCATCACCGGAACCCAGTCGGCTGCCGCCGGCGAGATCCGCTTCATGGGCCACGACATCAAGGGGCAGGGCCCTTGGGACCTCGTCAAGCAGGGGCTGGTG
>JBDSMV010000400.1:0-23591 GCA_039915715.1 Rubrivivax sp.
ACCCGGAAAAGATCCGCGACATCATCGGCAAGGGCGGCGCCACCATCCGCGCGCTGACCGAAGAAACCGGCTGCACGATCGACATCCGCGAAGACGGCACCATCACCATCGCCAGCGTCGATGCCGACAAGGCCGAGCATGCCAAGAAACGCATTGCCGAGATCACCGCTGAAGCCGAGATCGGCAAGGTCTACGAAGGCGCGATCACCAAGATCCTGGACTTCGGCGCGCTCGTCAACATCCTGCCCGGCAAGGACGGTTTGCTGCACATCAGCCAGATCGCCCACCACCGGGTTGAGAACGTCACCGACCTGCTGACCGAAGGGCAAGTGGTCAAGGTCAAGGTAATGGAAACCGACGAGAAGGGTCGCATCAAGCTCAGCATGAAGGCGTTGCTGGAGCGACCGGAAGGCATGCCCGAAGAGCGCTTCGAGCCGCGTGGCGACCGCGGCGACCGGCCGCCGCGCCGTGACCGTGACGACCGCCCGCGCCGCGGCAGTTCCGATCGTGGCGGCGAGCGCAACGACCGCGACGACCGTCCGCGCCGCGATGCGGCCCCGGTCGAGGGCACATCCGAAGTCGATCCGGCCGCCGTTGCCAGCAGCCAGCCGAAGCACGATGAGTGAAGGCGGCAGCCCCGGCAAGCCAGTGACGGGGGCGGCCGATGGCAGGTTGGTGATGAGAGCAATCGAGATCCGCGAACCGGGTGGCCCCGATGTTTTGCAACTCTGCGAGCGTCCGCGGCCCGAGCCCAAGGCCGGCGAGTTGCTGATCGCCGTGCAGGCATCGGGCATCAACCGACCGGATGTGCTGCAGCGCAGAGGCCTGTACCCGATGCCGCCGGGGGTGTCCGACCTGCCGGGTCTGGAGATCGCCGGCACCGTGGCGGGTGGCAGCGCTGACGACCTGAAGACCGCCGGCTTGAAGGTTGGCGATCCGGTCTGCGCGTTGGTGGCCGGTGGTGGCTATGCCGAGTACTGCGTGGCACCAGCCGGTCAGTGCCTGCCCGTGCCGAAGGGCCTGTCGATGGTCGAGGCCGCAGCGTTGCCCGAGACCTTTTTCACTGTCTGGCAGAACGTGTTCCATATCGCGGGCTTGAAGGCCGGCGAAACCCTGTTGGTGCAGGGCGGCTCCAGCGGCATCGGCACCACCGCGATCCTGATCGCCAAGGCACTGGGCGCCACGGTGATCGTCACCGCCGGCAGCGACGACAAGTGCAGCGCCTGCCTGAAGATCGGCGCCGATCACGCCATCAATTACAAGATCCAGGACTTCGTCGCGGAGGTCAAACGCATCACCGCGGCGGCCGACACCGGTGCCGGTGGGGGCGGGGGCATCGACGTGGTGCTGGACATGGTCGGCGGTGACTACCTGGCGCGCGAGATCGAATGCCTGCGCAACGACGGCCGCATCGCGCTGATCGCGGTGCAGGGAGGCACCAGCGGCACCATCGACATCGCTGCGGTGTTGCGCAAGCGGTTGTCGATCACGGGCAGCACGCTGCGCCCGCGCTCGGTGGCCTACAAGACGGTGCTGGCGAATGAGCTGAAGGCAACGGTGTGGCCGCTGTTCGAAAGCGCCGGCATCAAGCCGGTGATCCACGCCATGTTCCCGGCTGCCGAAGCGGCCAAGGCCCATGCGCTGATGGAATCCAGCGCCCATGTCGGCAAGATCGTGCTGACCTGGTGACGCAACCCGCGACGGAGCAACCTTGATGCGCAGCAAACTCGTGATCGGCAACTGGAAGATGAACGGCTCGCGTCCGGCCAATGCCGAATTGCTGGCCGCACTGCGGGCTGCGGGCCCGCTCGGTTGCGAGGCCGCGGTGTGCGTGCCGTTCGTGTTTCTGTCGGACACCGCAGCCACGCTGGCCGGCGGGGACGTGCGGTGGGGCGCCCAGGATGTCTCGGCGCAGAAGCAGGGCGCCTACACCGGTGAAGTGTCGGCTGCGATGCTGGCCGAGGCCGGTTGCCGATATGTGCTGGTCGGTCATTCGGAACGCCGTGCGATGCACCATGAAAGCGACGCGCTGGTGGCCCAGAAGGCGCAGGCCGCGCTGGCTGCCGGGATCACGCCAGTGGTGTGCGTGGGCGAAACGCTAGCCGAGCATGAAGCCGGGCAATCCGAAGCCGTGGTCAAGCGCCAGCTTTCGGCTGTGATCCACACGCTGGCCCATTGCGCAGCCGAGATGGTGGTGGCCTACGAGCCGGTCTGGGCCATCGGCAGCGGCCTCACGGCCACGCCCGAACAGGCGCAGGCGGTGCATGCGGTGCTGCGTGCCCAGCTGCAGGCGGCCACCGGTCGTGGCGCCTCGATGAAGATTTTGTATGGCGGCAGCGCTAAGCCCGACAACGCGGCCGCCTTGTTCGCACGACCCGACATCGACGGCGGGCTGATCGGTGGCGCTGCCTTGAAGGCCGCCGACTTCATCGCCATCTGTCGCGCTGCCGGCCACGCGGCCGACAGCCGCGCCGCGACCCCCTGATACTTCTCTTCTCGAGCGAGCTTCCATCATGCAAATCTGGATCACCCTGACGCTGGCCGTGCAGATCCTTTCGGCGCTGTCGATGATCGGGCTGGTGCTGGTGCAGCACGGCAAAGGCGCCGACATGGGCGCCTCGTTCGGCAGCGGCGCTTCCGGCAGCCTGTTCGGCGCCAGCGGCAGCGCCAACTTCCTGTCGCGCTCGACCGCGGCGCTGGCCACCGTGTTCTTCGTCTGCACGCTGGCGCTGGCCTACATGGGCTCGACCGGCAGCGGCCGGGGCCCGGCGGGTGGATCCAGCGTGCTGGACCGTTCGCTGCCGGCTGCGAGCGAACCGGCAGCCGGTTCGATCCCTGGCGCCACGCCAGGAGTGGCAGCACCGGCAGCCCTGTCGACCACACCGGCTTCGGCAGCAGGCACATCGGTCGCGCCGTCTGCGATTCCGGCACCGGTCAGCGATGCCGCGTTGCCGGCCGCCGCTTCTGTGCCGGCGTCGTCTTCACCCGGCAAGTAGCGCGGCAGCCACGCGCCATGGCGACTGCAAGGGCGCCATCAAGCTAGAATTTCGAGTTGTTCGGAGCGCCATTCCTCATGCCATCCGGACAACTTGCGAGTCTGAGCACGCTAGTCGTCAAAGGCCCGGCCGACGTGGTGAAACTGGTAGACACGCTATCTTGAGGGGGTAGTGGCGAAAGCTGTGCGAGTTCGAGTCTCGCCGTCGGCACCAATCTGCATGCAACGCATCCTGGGCGCTTCCGAGTGCCCCGAACCGCCGACCTCCCATGGAGCTACAACCCTATCTGCCGGTGATCCTGTTCATCCTCGTTGGCATCGGTGTGGGCGTGGCGCCGCAACTGCTCGGATTCGTGTTCGGGCCCAACCGGCCCGACGTCGAAAAGAACAGCCCCTACGAATGTGGCTTCGAAGCCTTCGAGGACGCGCGCATCAAGTTCGACGTGCGCTACTACCTCGTCGCGATCCTGTTCATCCTGTTCGACCTTGAGATCGCCTTCCTGTTTCCATGGGCGGTGGCGCTGCGCGAGATCGGTCCGGCAGGCTTCTGGGCCATGATGATCTTCCTGCTGATCCTGGTGGTCGGCTTCGTCTACGAATGGAAGAAGGGTGCCCTGGATTGGGAATGAGCACATGAGCATCGAAGGCGTACTCAAGGAAGGTTTCGTCACCACCCAGATCGACACGTTGATCAACTGGTCGAAGACGGGTTCACTGTGGCCGATGACCTTCGGTCTGGCCTGTTGCGCGGTCGAGATGATGCATGCCGGTGCAGCGCGATACGACATCGACCGCTTCGGCATGCTGTTCCGCCCCAGCCCGCGCCAGAGCGACCTGATGATCGTGGCCGGCACGCTGTGCAACAAGATGGCGCCGGCCTTGCGCAAGGTCTACGACCAGATGGCCGAACCGCGCTGGGTACTGAGCATGGGCTCTTGTGCCAACGGTGGTGGCTACTACCACTACAGCTATTCGGTGGTGCGCGGTTGCGACCGCATCGTGCCGGTCGATGTCTATGTGCCCGGTTGTCCGCCGACTGCCGAAGCGTTGCTGTACGGCATCCTGCAGTTGCAGGCCAAGATCCGGCGCGAAAACACGATCGCTCGCTGATCGCTGCACGACGACCCCATGACGCAGTCCATCGATACCCTGCAATCCGCACTGACCTCGGTGCTGGGCGGCCGCGTGAAGGCGCTGGGACGCGACCGCGGCGAGCTGACGGTGACGGTGTCGGCGGCCGACTATGCCGATGCCGCGACCACCTTGCGTGACCATGCCGATCTGCGCTTCGAGCAGATGATGGACCTGTGCGGGCTCGACTACTCCGAATACCGCAACGAGCCGCGTGACGGTCCCCGCTATTGCGTGGCCCTGCACCTGCTGTCGCTGACCCACAACTGGCGCGTGCGGCTGAAGGTCTGGGCACCTGACGACGACCTGCCCGCGGTGGCCTCGGTCAACGGCATCTGGTCGGCCGCCAACTGGTTCGAACGCGAAGCCTTCGACCTCTACGGGATCGTCTTCGAGGGCCACGACGACCTGCGCCGCATCCTCACCGACTACGGCTTCATCGGCCACCCGATGCGCAAGGATTTCCCGACCACTGGCAATGTCGAGATGCGCTACGACGCGGAGCAGCGGCGGGTGATCTACCAGCCGGTCAGCATCGAGCCGCGCGAGATCGTGCCGCGGGTGGTGCGTGAAGACGCCTACGGCCATCTGCCGGCCGAAACCCGCGTGGTCGGGACCGTCTGACCATGGCCGACATCAAGAACTACACCCTGAATTTCGGCCCGCAGCACCCGGCCGCGCACGGCGTGCTGCGGCTGGTGCTGGAACTGGACGGTGAAGTCATTCAGCGCGCCGACCCGCACATCGGACTCTTGCACCGCGCCACCGAGAAGCTGGTCGAGACCAAGACCTACCTGCAGGCGCTGCCCTACATGGACCGGCTCGACTATGTGTCGATGCTGTGCAACGAGCACGCCTATTGCCTCGCGATCGAAAGGCTGCTGGGTGTCGACGTGCCCGAACGCGCGCAGTACATCCGCGTGATGTTTGCCGAGATCACCCGGCTCCTGAACCACCTCTTGTGGCTGGGTGCGCACGGGCTTGACTGCGGGGCGATGAACATCTTCATCTACGCCTTTCGCGAGCGTGAAGACCTGTTCGATGTCTACGAAGCGGTCTCGGGTGCGCGCATGCATGCCGCCTACTTCCGCCCGGGTGGGGTCTACCGCGACCTGCCGGATTCGATGCCGCAGTACAAGGTCAGCCGCATCCGCAACGAGAAGGCCATCAAGGCGCTCAACGACACCCGCAGCGGCAGCCTGCTGGACTTCATCGACGCCTTCACGCAGCGATTTCCGGGTTATGTCGACGAATACGAAACCCTGCTGACCGACAACCGCATCTGGAAGCAACGCACGGTGGGCATCGGCGTCGTGACTCCCGAACGCGCCAAGAATCTGGGCTTCACCGGGCCGATGCTGCGCGGCTCGGGCATTGCGTGGGACCTGCGCAAGATGCAGCCCTACGATGTCTATGACCGCATGGACTTCGATGTGCCGATCGGAGTCAATGGTGACACCTACGACCGCTATCTGGTGCGCATCGAAGAAATGCGCCAGAGCAACCGCATCATCCAGCAGTGCGTGGCCTGGCTGCGCACGAACCCTGGCCCCGTGATCACCTCGAACCACAAGGTGGCGCCGCCATCTCGGGTGAGCATGAAGTCGAACATGGAAGAGCTGATCCACCACTTCAAGCTCTTCACCGAAGGCATGCACGTGCCCGAAGGTGAGGTCTATGCGGCGGTGGAGCACCCGAAAGGCGAGTTCGGCATCTACATCGTCAGCGACGGTGCCAACAAACCGTACCGGCTCAAGATCCGCGCGCCGGGCTTCCCCCATCTGGCGGCGCTGGACGAAATGGCGCGTGGCCACATGATTGCCGACGCGGTGGCGATCATTGGCACGATGGACATCGTGTTCGGGGAGATTGACAGGTGAGCGACCGATGAGCCATCCGACCACGCCCACGCTGTTCAACGACAGGACCCGCGCCCGCTTCGATGCCGAGGTCGCCAAGTACCCGCCCGATCAGCAGCAGTCGGCTGTGATGGGTTGCCTGTCGATCGTGCAGGACGAACGCGGCCACGTCACGGCCGAAGACGAAGCCGCGGTCGCTGCCCACCTGGGCATGGCGCCGATCGCCGTCCACGAGGTCACGACCTTCTACAACATGTACAACCAGCATCCGGTGGGCCGCTGGAAGTTCAACATCTGCACCAACCTGCCGTGTGCGCTGCGCGATGGCGACAAGGCGCTGGCGCATGTCTGCGAGCGCCTGCATGTCGAGCCCTACGGCAGCACGCCCGACGGCTTGTTCACCGTGCAGCCCAGCGAATGCCTCGGTGCTTGCGCCGACGCGCCGGTGATGCTGGTCAACGACCGGCAGATGCTCAGCTACATGACGCACGAACGGCTCGACGAACTGCTGGACACCCTGAAGGCGGCCCATGCTTGACCTGTCGAAGTTTCAGACCCGCGGTGAGCACACCTGTTTCCACGGCCGCCACATCGACCCGCAGATCTATGCCGGGCTCGACGGCAGCAACTGGAACCTGAAGGGCTACCTGGCGCGTGGCGGCTATAGCGCGTTGAAGCGCATCCTCAACATCGACCAGCCGGCGGGCACCGAGGCAATGACGCCAGAACAGGTGATTGCCGAGGTCAAGCTCAGCGCCTTGCGCGGCCGCGGCGGCGCGGGCTTTCCGACCGGGCTCAAATGGAGCTTCATGCCGCGCCAGTTTCCGGGTGCCAAGTACCTGGTCTGCAACAGCGACGAAGGTGAGCCCGGCACCTGCAAGGACCGCGACATCCTGCTCTACAACCCGCATGCGGTGATCGAAGGCATGGCCATCGCTGCCTATGCGATGGGCATCAAGGTCGGCTACAACTACATCCACGGCGAGATCTTCGAAGCCTATGAGCGCTTCGAGCAAGCCCTGAACGAAGCCCGCGCCGAAGGCTATCTGGGCGACGCGCTGTTCGGCAGCAGCTTCAGCTTTCAACTCCATGCCTTTCACGGCTTCGGTGCCTACATCTGCGGCGAAGAAACCGCGCTGCTCGAGAGTCTTGAGGGGAAAAAGGGGCAGCCCCGCTTCAAGCCGCCGTTCCCGGCCAGCTTCGGCCTCTACGGCAAACCGACCACGATCAACAACACCGAGACCTTTGCCGCAGTGCCGTGGATCATCACCAACGGTGGCCAGAAGTACCTGGAAGTGGGCAAGCCCAACAATGGCGGCACCAAGATCTACAGCGTGGTCGGTGATGTCAACCGACCCGGCAACTTCGAGATCCCGATGGGCACGCCGTTTTCGACCCTGCTGGAGTTGGCCGGTGGCGTGCGCACCGGTCGCAAATTGAAGGCGGTGATTCCGGGTGGCTCCTCTGCTCCGGTGCTGCCCGGCAGCGTGATGATGGACACCACGATGGACTACGACGCCATCGCCAAGGCCGGCTCGATGCTGGGCTCCGGCGCGGTGATCGTGATGGACGACACCCGTTGCATGGTGCGCAGCCTGTTGCGCTTGTCGTATTTCTATCAGCACGAAAGTTGCGGCCAGTGCACCCCGTGCCGGGAAGGCACCGGTTGGCTGTGGCGCATGGTCGACCGCATCGAACAAGGCAAGGGCCGCGCCGAGGATCTGGCGTTGCTGGACAGCGTGGCCGACAACATCAAGGGCCGCACGATCTGTGCGCTGGGTGATGCGGCTGCCATGCCGGTGCAGGGCATGCTGAAGCACTACCGCGACGAATTCGAATACCACATCGAACACAAGCACTGCATGGTCGGCAGCCATCCGTTGCCGGCCGCGGTCGACACCGTGTCGCAAGCCGATACCGCGTCGGTCTGAATCCGGGCGCACTGCACTTCAGAACATGATCGAACTCGACATCGACGGCAAAAAGGTCAGCGTTGCCGAAGGCAGCATGGTGATGCATGCGGCCGATGCCGCCGGCACCTATGTGCCGCACTTCTGCTATCACAAGAAGCTCAGCATCGCGGCCAACTGCCGCATGTGCCTGGTCGACATCGAGAAGATGCCCAAGCCGATGCCGGCCTGCGCCACGCCGGTGACTGCCGGCATGATCGTGCGCACCCAGACGCCGAAAGCGATCAACGCGCAAAAGTCGGTGATGGAGTTTTTGCTCATCAACCACCCGCTGGACTGCCCCATCTGTGACCAGGGCGGTGAATGCCAGCTGCAGGACCTGGCGGTGGGCTACGGCGCCAGCGCATCGCGCTACGAAGAAGAAAAGCGCGTGGTCTTCCACAAGGACGTGGGGCCGCTGGTCAGCATGGCCGAGATGACGCGCTGCATTCACTGCACGCGTTGCATCCGCTTCGGCCAGGAGGTGGCCGGTGTGATGGAGCTCGGCATGATCCACCGCGGTGAGCACAGCGAGATCACCACCGTGCGCGGTGGCACCATCGACAGCGAGCTGTCGGGCAACATGATCGACATCTGCCCGGTCGGTGCGCTGACCAGCAAGCCGTTTCGCTACAGCGCCCGCACCTGGGAACTGTCGCGTCGCAAGTCGGTGTCGCCGCACGACAGCACCGGCGCCAACCTGGTGGTGCAGGTCAAGTCCGGCCGGGTGATGCGCGTGGTGCCGCTGGAAAACGAAGACGTCAACGAATGCTGGATCGCCGACCGTGACCGCTTCAGCTACGAAGCCGTCAATGCGCCGTCGCGCCTTCAGCAGCCGATGATCAAACAGGGTGCTGTGTGGCAAGCAACGGACTGGAACACCGCGCTCGCCTACGTGACCGATGGCATCAGGCGCGTGAAGGGCGAGTTCGGAACCAGCGGCATCGGCGCCTTAGCCCATCCGTCATCGACCGTCGAAGAATTGCATCTGCTGGCCAAACTGATGCGCGGCATTGGCAGCGACAACATCGACCACCGCTTGCGCCAGACCGACTTCGGCACCGCGGCTCCCAGCGGCAAGGCGCGCTGGCTCGGCACCACCATCGCGTCGCTGTCGCAGCTGGACCGTGCGCTGGTGGTGGGCTCGTTCCTGCGCAAGGACCACCCGCTGTTCGCGCAGCGGATTCGACAGGCTGCCAAGCGCGGCGCAAAGATTCACAGCCTGCATGCGTTGGCCGATGACTGGCTGATGCCGATGGCTTCGACCACGGTCGCGGCGCCGTCGGCATGGGTCGATGCGCTGTCCGATATCGCTGTCGCAGTGGCGGCGGTGATTGGCGGCGACAAGGCGCCCGGCACCGATGGCCGCGACGACCCGCGGGACGAAGCCAAGGCCGTCGCGCAATCGCTGCTGTCGGGTGAACACAAGGCGGTGTTGCTCGGCAATGCGGCTGCGCAGCACCCGCAGGCAACCGAACTGGCGCGGCTGGCATCGTGGATTGCCCAGCACACCGGCGCCAGCTTCGGCTGGCTGGTCGATGGCGGCAACGCGGTCGGCGCGCAACTGGTGGGCGCCCTGCCGGCTGCCGATGGCCTGACCGCCGCCCGGATGCTGTCGCAGCCGATGAAGGCGCTGCTGCTGCTGAACACCGAGCCCATGCTCGACAGCGCCGACGCCGACGCGACGCGCCAGGCGCTGGCGGGCTCGGGTCTGGTGGTGGCGCTGACGCCGTTTGCCGACGCGATGGACGATGTGGCCGACGTGATGCTGCCGATCGCACCGTTCACCGAAACCGCGGGAAGCTTCGTCAATGCCGAAGGCCGGCTGCAGACCTTCCACGGCGTCGTCAAGCCGATGGGCGACGCACGCCCCGCGTGGAAGGTGCTGCGCGTGCTCGGCAACCTGCTGGGTCTGCCGGGCTTCGATCAGGAAAGCGCCGATGACGTGCGGGCCGAGGCACTGGGCGATGTGAACACACTGCATGAGCGGATGCACAACGGGGTCGACCTCGATCACGCGACCGCAGCCGATTCCCTGCATGCCGACGGCACGAGCGGCTTCGAACGCATCGCCGACATCCCGATCTACGACACCGATGCGCTGGTGCGCCGCGCCCCGGCGCTGCAGGCCACCGCCGACGCCAGAGCGCCGATGGCGCATCTGCCGGCCGACCTGTGGTCGCAACTCGGCCTGCAGGACGGTGCCCGGGTGCGGATGCTGCAGGGCGATGCCGTGGTCGAACTGCCGGCCCTGCGTGACGAGAGCCTGGCGTCGAACGTGGTGCGGGTCGCGGCCGGTCATCCTTCGACCGTGGCGCTGGGTCCGATGTTCGGCATGTTGCGCGTCGAGAAGGTCTGAGCGATGAACCCCCCACGCTCACTTCGTTCGCTGCCCCCCGAGGGGGCGGTCAGGACCTTCGGAACGGATCAGCGAACCTGACATGTTCGACAGCCTGCATCAATTCGGCAACCAGACCCTCGGCGCTGGCCTGTGGCTGGTGGTCTGGAGCATCGTCAAGATCGTTGCGCTGGTGCTGCCGCTGATGATCTGCGTGGCCTACCTGACCCTGTGGGAACGCAAGGGCATCGGTTTTACGCAGCTTCGGCTGGGGCCCAACCGGGTCGGCCCGCTCGGCTTGCTGACGCCGATCGCCGATGCGGTCAAGCTGATCTTCAAGGAGATCATCCGCCCGAGCGCTGCCAACAAACCGCTGTTCTTTCTGGGCCCGGTGATGACCATCATGCCGGCGCTGGTGGCGTGGGTGGTGATCCCGTTCGGCCCCGAGGTGGCATTGGCCAACGTCAACGCCGGCTTGCTGTTCCTGCTGGCGATCATGTCGCTGGAGGTCTACGGCGTGATCATCGCCGGCTGGGCCAGCAACTCGAAGTACGCGTTCCTGGGCGCGCTGCGGGCTTCGGCGCAAATGGTCAGCTACGAGATCGCCATGGGCTTCGCCCTGGTGGTGGTGCTGATGGTGTCCAACACCATGAACCTGTCCGAGATCGTGATGCTGCAGGGCCGCGGCATGATGGCCGACCTCGGGCTCGGCATGCTGTCGTGGAACTGGTTGCCGCTGTTCCCGATCTTCATCGTCTATTTCATATCCGGGCTGGCGGAAACCAACCGCCACCCGTTCGATGTGGTCGAAGGCGAAAGCGAGATCGTCGCCGGGCACATGGTCGAGTACTCGGGCATGGCGTTCGCGATGTTCTTCCTGGCCGAGTACGCCAACATGATCCTGGTCAGCACCATCTGCGTGCTGCTGTTCCTGGGGGGCTGGCTGCCGCCGTTCGGTTTCCTGGCAATCATCCCCGGCTGGATCTGGCTCGGCATCAAGGTCTTCGTGGTGGTCACGATGTTCCTGTGGGTGCGCGCGACGTTCCCGCGCTTCCGCTATGACCAGATCATGCGTCTGGGCTGGAAGATTTTTATCCCGGTGACGCTGGTCTGGCTGGTCGTGGTCGGCCTGTGGATCCAGTCCCCCCTGAATATTTGGAACTAGCGCGGAGGCAAACGATGACCACCATGACCACGCTTACCGCTATCAAGGATGTCTTCTCGACCTTCATGCTCACCGAGTTGTTGAAGGGCATGGCGCTGACCGGGCGCAAGTTCTGGTCCAAGAACATCACCGTGCAGTTTCCCGAAGAGAAGACCCCGCAGTCGCCGCGCTTTCGCGGCCTGCATGCGTTGCGCCGCTACGAGAACGGCGAAGAGCGCTGCATTGCCTGCAAGCTGTGCGAGGCGGTGTGCCCGGCACTGGCCATCACGATCGAAAGCGAAGTGCGCGACGACGGCAGCCGCCGCACCACGCGCTATGACATCGACCTGACCAAGTGCATCTTCTGCGGCTTCTGCGAGGAAAGCTGCCCGGTCGACAGCATCGTCGAGACCCACCACTTCGAATACCACGGCGAAAAACGCGGCGACTTGTACTTCACCAAGGACATGCTGCTGGCCGTTGGCGACCGCTACGAAAAAGAGATCGCTGCCAACCGCGCAGCCGACGCGCCTTACCGCTGAACGCCTGACAGTCACCGTCGACGCTTGAAGGTCCGCAGGACACCACAACAAGCAGCCACCGCGCGGCTTCGAATTCGAACCGCGCAACCCCGACCTGGAGGAGGCCAGGGCCACCCGCCATGGAAACCACGACCGTCCTGTTCTACGTCTTTGCAGCCTTGATGCTGCTGGCAGCGATGCGCGTCATCACCGCCCGCAGCACCGTGCATGCGGCGCTGTTCCTGGTGCTGGCGTTCTTCAGCGCCAGCTGCCTGTGGATGCTGCTGCGCGCGGAGTTCCTCGCCATCACGCTGATGCTGGTCTATGTGGGCGCGGTGATGGTGCTGTTCCTGTTCGTGGTGATGATGCTCGACATCAACAGCGACAGCCTGCGGGAAGGCTTCTGGAAGCACCTGCCGGTGGCGGGGTTCGTCGGCGCACTGATCGCGCTGGAGATGGCGCTGGTGTTGATGCGCGGCTTCCGCACCCAGCCGCCGCCGCAGAACCTGCGTGCGGTCGAGATCGGCAATACCAAGTTGCTGGGCATCGAGCTCTACACCCACTACTTGTATCCGTTGCAATTGGCCGCGGTGCTGCTGCTGGTGGCCATCATCGCCGCCATCGCGCTGACCCTGCGCGGCAAGAAGGGCGGCCGTCACCTCGACCCGTCGGTGCAGGTCAAGGCGAAGAAGGCTGACCGGGTGCGGTTGATCAAGATGCCGCCAGTGATGCAAAAGCCGTCAGCGGTGCCGGATTCCGGCGCGGCGGCAGCCCAGAAACCGTCGGGGCAGGCGTGATGCTGGGTCCGATCACGCTCGGCCATTACCTGACCCTGGGTGGCATTTTGTTCGCGATCTCGGTGGTCGGCATCTTCCTGAATCGCCGCAACCTGATCGTGCTGTTGATGGCGATCGAGTTGATGCTGCTGGCGGTCAACCTGAACTTTGTCGCTTTCTCCCAGCATCTGCCGCCCGAAGCCGACCGCATGGCGGGGCAGGTGTTCGTGTTCTTCATCCTGACGGTGGCGGCAGCCGAATCGGCGATCGGCCTGGCAATCCTGGTCGTGCTGTTCCGCAACCGCGCCTCGATCGCCGTCGACGAGCTGGATGACCTGAAAGGCTGACGGACCGCATTGATGGCATCCACGATCTCGCTTCCCCTTCTGCTGACCGTTGTGCTGGCCCCGCTGGTGGGCTCGCTGATCGCCGGCCTGGCCGGCAAGACCGTCGGCCGCCGCGGCGCGCACGTCTTCACCATCCTCGGGGTGTTCATCGCCTTCGTCTGCTCGGCGATGGTGCTGTCGCAGGTCGTGGGCGGGGCGCGTTACAACGCCACGGTCTACGAATGGATGGTGCTTGGCAAGCTGGTGATGGAAGTCGGCTTCCTGGTCGATGGCTTGACCGCGATGATGATGGTGGTGGTGACCTTCGTGTCGTTGATGGTGCACATCTACACCATCGGCTACATGGAAGACGACCCGGGCTACCAGCGCTTTTTCAGCTACATCAGCCTCTTCACCTTCAGCATGCTGATGCTGGTGATGAGCAACAACTTTTTGCAGCTGTTCTTCGGCTGGGAAGCGGTGGGTCTGGTGAGCTACCTGCTGATCGGCTTCTGGTTCAAGAAGCCCAGCGCCATCTTCGCCAACATGAAGGCGTTCCTGGTCAACCGGGTCGGCGACTTCGGCTTCATCCTGGGCATCGGGTTGATCGTGGCGTATGGCGGCACGCTGAATTACGCAGAAGCTTTTGCGAAGGCGCCCGAACTCGCGAAGCTGACGTTCCCCGGCACGGACTGGATGCTGATCACGGTTGCCTGCATCTGCCTCTTCATCGGTGCGATGGGCAAGAGCGCGCAGTTTCCGTTGCATGTCTGGCTGCCCGATTCGATGGAAGGGCCGACGCCGATCAGCGCGCTGATCCACGCGGCCACCATGGTCACCGCCGGCATCTTCAGGGTGGCGCGGATGTCACCATTGTTCGAGCTGTCGGACACCGCGCTCAGTTTCGTCCTGGTGATCGGCTCGATCACAGCGCTTTTCATGGGGTTCCTGGGCATCATCCAGAACGACATCAAGCGCGTGGTGGCGTACTCCACATTGAGCCAGCTCGGCTACATGACGGTGGCGCTCGGTGCGTCGGCCTACAGCGTGGCGGTGTTCCACCTCATGACGCATGCGTTCTTCAAGGCGCTGTTGTTCCTGGCGGCCGGCAGCGTGATCATCGGCATGCATCACGATCAGGACATCCGCAACATGGGCGGCCTGCGCAAGTACATGCCCATCACCTGGATCACTTCGCTGCTGGGCTCGCTGGCGCTGATCGGCACCCCGCTGTTCGCGGGCTTCTACAGCAAGGACAGCATCATCGAGGCGGTGCACGCCACCAATCTTTGGGGGCATGGTTTCGCGCTGTTCTCGGTCACGGTCGGGGTCTTTGTCACTGCCTTCTATTCGTTTCGGATGTTCTTCCTGGTGTTCCACGGCCCCGAGCGCTTTCGCGACAAGCCGTTCCCGGCCGAAGCAGCGCATGACGATCCTGCCCATGACGACCCCGCGCATGACGAACACGCTGACGATCATCACGACCACCACGACCACACCCCGCGCGAGCCGAAGTGGGTGGTGCTGGCGCCATTGATCCTGCTGGCGATCCCGTCCGTGTTGGTGGGCTATGTCTTCATCGAACCGATGCTGTATGGCGACTTCTTCAAGGACGCGATCGTCGTCGACGCGGCACGCCATCCGGCGATGGCGATGCTGGAAGAAGAATTCCACGGTGCCGCGGCCATGGCGCTGCACTCGCTCACAACCTTGCCGCTGTGGCTTGCCGTCGCCGGCGTGTTGATGTCCTGGTGGTTCTACCTCAAGCAGCCGTCGATCCCGGCCGCGCTCGCGCAAAAGCTGAGCCCGCTGATGCGCCTGCTTGAGAACAAGTACTACTTCGACTGGTTCAATGAGCATGTGCTGGCCAAAGGCGCACGCTTGGCCGGCATGGGGTTGTGGAAGGGCGGCGACATGCGCGTCATCGACGGCTTCGTCAACGGCTCAGCCCACGCGGTGGGCGGCATGGCCGGCGTGGTGCGCAGCTGGCAGACCGGGCGGCTGTACCAGTACGCGCTGGTGATGCTGCTCGGGATCTTCGTGCTGCTGACCTGGCAGCTGTGGCCATTCTTCAGCAGCATGTTCCGCTGAACACGACGCCGCCAACCAAAAACAAGATCAGAGGGATTCGAGAATGGGTTTGCTGAGCGTCGCGATCTGGTTGCCGATGGCCTTCGGCGCGCTGTTGCTCGCCATCGGCCGCGACCAGGGTGCGGGGATGGTGCGGGCGATCGCGCTGGTGGGAGCTGTGGCGTCGTTCCTGGTCACGTTGCCGCTGGTCTTTCATTTCGACACCGGCACCGCGGCGATGCAGTTCGGCGAAAAATTTTCGTGGATCGAGCGCTTCAACGTCAATTACCACCTGGGTGTCGACGGCTTGTCGTTGTGGTTCGTCCCGCTGACAGCCTTCATCACCGTGATCGTGGTGATCTCCGCCTGGCAAGTGGTGACCGACCGCGTGGCGTCGTACATGGGCGCCTTTTTGATCCTGTCGGGCTTGCTGATCGGTGTGTTCTGTGCGCTGGATGGCTTGCTGTTCTATGTGTTCTTCGAAGCCACCCTGATCCCGATGTACATCATCATCGGTGTCTGGGGCGGACCCAATCGCGTTTACGCAGCCTTCAAGTTCTTTCTCTACACGCTGCTCGGTTCACTCCTGATGCTGGTGGCGCTGGTCTACCTGTATTTCAAGAGCGGCGGCAGCTTCGAGATCCTGGCCTGGCACCGGCTGCCGTTGCCACTGCCGGCGCAAACGCTGCTGTTCTTTGCCTTCTTTGCCGCCTTCAGCGTCAAGGTGCCGATGTGGCCGGTGCACACCTGGCTGCCCGACGCCCACGTCGAGGCTCCCACCGGCGGCTCGGTGGTGCTGGCCGCCATCATGTTGAAGTTGGGCGCTTACGGCTTTTTGCGCTTCTCGCTGCCGATCGCTCCTGATGCGGCGCGTGAATACGCGTTCTTCATGATCGCGTTGAGCCTGATCGCGGTGGTCTACATCGGTCTTGTCGCGCTGGTGCAGCAGGACATGAAGAAGCTGGTGGCCTACAGCTCGATCGCCCACATGGGCTTCGTCACATTGGGCTTCTTCATGTTCAACCCGCTGGGCATGGCGGGGGGCATCGTGCAGATGATCAGCCACGGTTTCGTGTCTGGCGCGATGTTCCTGTGCATCGGCGTGCTCTACGACCGCGTCCATTCGCGCGAGATCGCAGCTTACGGCGGCGTCGCCAACACCATGCCGAAGTTCGCCGCCTTTGCGGTGTTGTTTGCAATGGCCAATTGCGGCTTGCCGGGCACGGCAGGATTCGTCGGCGAATGGATGGTGATCCTCGGTGCGGTGCAGTTCAACTTCTGGATCGGCGCGGTAGCCGCTACGGCGCTGATCTCGGGCGCCGCCTACACGCTGTGGATGGTCAAGCGCGTCTACTTCGGTGATGTCGCCAATGCCAACGTCAAGGCGCTGGTCGACATCAATGGCCGCGAATTCACGATGCTGGCGCTGCTGGCCATTGCCGTTTTGTGGATGGGCCTTTATCCCAAGCCTTTCACCGATGCGATGAATGTCTCGGTGACCGAGTTGCTGCGGCACGTGGCCATGCCCAAGCTCAACTGATCGGGACCACACGATGACCCCGACGACCACCACTCCGATGACCCTGCTGCCGAATGTGCCGAACCTGCCGATGGCCACTCTCAACAACTGGTCGGTGCTGACTCCCGAGATCTGGCTGTTGGTGCTGGCATGCGTGGTGCTGCTGGCGGATCTCTACGCAAGCGATCCGGAACGCGGCCCCACCTTCTGGCTCACACAGGCCGGCATCGCCATCTTTGCAGCGATGCAATTCGGCTACTACGCCGGCGGCGAAACGGTCTACGGACTCGGCAACATGGTGGTGGTCGACCCGATGAGCCACCTGCTGGCTGCCTTTGCGGCGCTGGCGACTCTGGTCACCCTGGCCTATGCACGCCCCACGCTCGGTGCGCGCGAGATGTTGAAGGGCGAGTTTTTCATGCTCGCGATCTTCGTGCTGCTGGGCATCTCGGTGATGTGCTCGGCCAACAACTTCCTGGTGCTGTACGTGGGTCTGGAGTTGATGAGCCTGTCGCTGTACACATTGGCTGCCTTGCGTCGCGACCATGCGGTGGCCACCGAAGCGGCGATGAAGTACTTCGTGCTGGGCGCACTGGCGAGTGGCTTTCTTCTGTACGGCCTGTCGATGATGTACGGCGCCACGGGGTCGCTCGACGTTCAGAAGGTGTTCGAGCAGATCAGCACCGGCCTCGTCAACAAGGAAGTGCTGGTGTTCGGCGTGGTGTTCATCGTCGCCGGACTCGGCTTCAAGCTCGGCGCGGTGCCGTTTCACATGTGGGTGCCCGATGTCTACCAGGGCGCGCCGACGGCGGTCACGCTGTTGATCGGCGGTGCGCCGAAATTCGCTGCTTTCGCGATCACCGTCCGCCTGCTGGTCGAAGGCATGCTGGGGCTGGCGGTGGACTGGCAGCAGATGCTGGTGGTGCTGGCTGTGGGCTCGTTGGCGGTCGGCAACCTGGCGGCCATCGCGCAGACCAACCTGAAGCGCATGCTGGCCTACAGCAGCATCGCGCAGATGGGCTGGATCCTGCTGGGCCTGTCGGCCGGGGTCGTCACTGGCAACACGCTGTCTGCCGGCAATGCCTACAGCTCGGCGATGTTCTACCTGGTGACCTATGTGCTGACGACAGTCGGCACCTTCGGGCTCATCATGTTCCTGTCGCGGCAGGGTTTCGAGTCCGAAGAGATCAGCGATCTGGCCGGCCTCTCGCGGCGCAGCCCCTGGGCCGCGGGGGTGATGAGCGTGTTCATGTTGTCGCTGGCCGGCTTGCCGCCGATGGTCGGATTCTTCGCCAAGCTCGCGATCATTCAGTCACTCGTCAGCACCAACGTCACAGGCTACATCGTGCTGGCGGTGGTGGCGGTGCTGTTCTCGCTGATCGGCGCCTATTACTACCTGCGCGTCATCAAGGTGATGTGGTTCGACGAACCGGTGCACACCGATCTGCTGCAGCGCGGCGCCGGGGTGTCGGCCCTGCTGGCGGCCAATGGCCTGGCGGTGTTTTTGTTCGGCCCGTTCTCTGGCGGGCTGATGGCGATGTGTCGCGACGCCATCGTGCGCGCGCTGGCCACCTGAAGCTGCCGGACACATGGCGGCCGACGAGCATCTGATCGAGCAGCGTCTGTCGGGGCGCACGCTCTGGGGTGACGGCTGGCTGAAGCTCGACTGCGACGAGGTTCGGCTGCCTGACGGCAGCCATGCCACGCGCGAATTCATCCGCCACGGCGGCGCGTTGGCGGTGGTGCCCTTGCTGAACGACGGCCGCATGGTGCTGGTGCGCCAGTACCGCTATCCGCTGTCGCGGGTGATGCTCGAACTACCGGCGGGCAAGCGCGACCCGGGTGAGTCGACAGTGGGCTGCGGACAGCGTGAGCTGCTGGAAGAAACCGGTTACAGCGCGGCTGAGTGGGCCTATGGTGGCGCCATCCACAACGCCGCTGCCTATTCCACCGAGACGATCTGGATCTGGTTTGCGCGTGGCCTGCAGGCGGGCCCGCAACGCCTGGACCCAGGCGAGTTCGTCGAACCGGTGCTTCTCGACGACCTGCAGTTGCTGCAGATGGAACTCGCAGGTCAACTGACCGATGTCAAGACACTGCTGGGGCTGCATTGGTTGCGGCAATGGCGGGCCGGTACACGACGGCTGGCCTGGCAGGCGGCCGATGCGGCGAAAGATGTGGCCGCCGATCCAGTGGCGCTGGCGCCGGGCGGCTCTGCCACCGACCGCAACGGAACGCCGCGATGAAGGTGCTGGACCTGCGTTGCCAAAACGGCCATGTCTTCGAAGGCTGGTTCGGTTCTGACGACGACTTCATGACGCAGAACGGCCGCGGCCTGATCGAATGTCCGTTGTGTGCAGACCGCGTGGTGGTGCGCACCCCGACGGCGCCGCGCCTGAACCTGTCCGGAGCCCGCGCGCCGGGAGCGCCGCGCAGCGAGCGGCCGCTGGCACGGCCGGCACTATCGAGTGCGCCAGCCGTGGCCGGTGACGGCGCGGATCAGCCCCCACGTCCCGCCACGGCGCCGACTCAAGCGGCACCCGCAAGCGTCGCCGACCTGCAGACGGCCTGGGTCACCGCAGTGCGCGGGCTGATGGCGCGTACCGAAGACGTCGGCACCCGCTTCGCCGAAGAAGCGCGCCGCATCCATTACGGCGAGGCGCCCGAGCGCGGCATTCGCGGCAAAGCCAGCGCCGCCGACCGTGCGGCCCTGCAGGAGGAGGGGATCGAAACCGTGTCGATTCCCGTGCCGCGCGCGTTCGAAGGTCCACTGCAGTAGCCAGCCGCTTGGCCAAAAGAAAGGGCCGCTTGCGCGGCCCTTCTTGATGCCGAGTGCCGCGCTTGCGCGGACCCCTCGACAGCGAGATCGGCCTGCGGCCTACCAGCCGATGTCCTGGAACAACCTGAAGGTCAGGTCTTCGGGCGGCAGCACCGACGAGGTCAGGTCGTTGCTGATGTTCGGCTCCATCAACTGGTTGCGGAACATGGTGCGGTCGAAATGCGACACCGAGGAACCGCCGATGTAGGGGTTCGGCGCGTACAGCAGCGCGCGGCCGAGCGGGTCGGCACCGGCGTACTGCGCACCACCGGCGCGCGCCAATGACACCAGCACGCCCGACGACGTGCGCGACCGCCGCTGCAGGTCGCTGCGCAGCTTGACGCTGTCGGTCAGGAACAGACGCACGCTGGGAATCGCGATGGCGGGGTCGACCCCGCCCAACGGAATCGGCTGCACGCCGTTCTCGGCCACGGTGTCGCCGATCAGCACCGCGAGAGCACCGGCGTCCTGGGCATTGCGCGACTTGATCGCCGTCGTGCAGCCGCCCAGTGTCACGAAGGCCACGCGGCCGCCCACTGCGCGCCGGTTGTTGGTGCTGTAGGCGTCGCAGCCTTCACCGGCCTCGCCGGGTTGCAGCACCACCGGCATGACCTCGCCGATGATCGGCGCCGTGCCCACAGCCGGGCCGTAGTCGGCTTCACCCACGCGCACGGTGCCGGTGATCGCGCCTGCGGCCGGGCCGCTGAAGGTGGCGCTGGCCAGGCCGAAGGTCAGCACACCGGGCAGCGCAGCAGTCACCGCCGGCCCGGTCCAAGCCAACTTGTCGACGCTGATCGCCGATGACGCGCGCTCGGCGTTGGTCATCTCGATCCAGAGTTTGCCGGTTCGCGTGTCCATCATGTAGCGGTCCCAGATCGCAGGGAGGCCGCCGCTCTGCGCACCACTGGCACCGTTGGTGAAGGTCTGGAAGCCCAGCCCATGGCCCATCTCATGCAACAGCACCGCCACGAAGTCGATGTTGGTGCCGTGCTGGTTGTCGACCCCCAGATAGAAGGTGCGGCCCGGCAGGCAATTGGCGTTCAGCCCCAAGTTGGAGTTGAAGTTGGCGCTGATCTGGCCGGCGTTGGCGGTGCCCAGGTAGGTGCCAGACAACTTGTTGGCCAGCGCATATCCGTATCGTGTGTTGGCGAAAGGCGCGTTCGGAAAGTTGACGAAGCTGCTGGTGGCGCCGGCGCTGCCCAGTGTGGCTGAGGTGGCGGTGCAGGTCAGCGGCGTCATGCTCGCATTGATGACGATCGGCTGCGTGCTGGTGAGCGTGGCGCCCCAGATGTTGGCGGCGTAGGTGAAGGCGAACAGGCGCTGCCCCCCGAGAGTGGTGCCCGGGTTGCCGCCCAGGGGGGTCGCCGGCGTCGGATCGTTGAAGCCCACGCCAGCGGCGTTGGTGTTGTTGATGACGATGGTGGCGGCGGCATGCGCCTGCGTCGCCAGCCCGGTGGCACCGACCAGCAGTGCCAGCGCGGTCAGCACCGGGGTGGCGTTCATGCACATTTTGTGATTCATCACTTCCCCTCCACGTTCTGGCTGGCCGGCGCGCGCGCACGCACCCAGGTTTCGGCTTCCGGCGCCGGCATGCATGCCTCTGTGAGCGAGCCGTCGTCTGCCAGACTGACCACCGCAGTCATGTGGGTGTCATCACCAAGCTTGGTTTCGATGGTGCCGTCCGGGTAGCGGATCTCGGTGCCGGGCTTCGGGCCCGCCTTGGCGCCGCTGGCAGCGGCCTGCTGGGCGCGCAGCCGGGCTTCGGCCTTCTCGAACGCAGCGGCTTCGGCTGCGTTCGGTGCGCGCAGTTCGCCGCTTGACGGGTCGCGCACCACGCGCAGGGCATCGGCAGCATGCGCGGCCAGAGGCGCAGCCATGCTCATCGAGCAGACCAAGACGGCAGCGGCCGTCGACAGGGTTCGTGACATCGAATGGGTCCTTGAAGGAGGAAGGAAAAGGGTCGGCCACCGTCGCAAGACGCGGCACAGGGTTCTGCAAGATGCATGCCGGCAAATGCTGCCGCAGGGCCCGACCAAAGGACATCCGTCACAACCCTCAGCGACGCGGCGCTGGGTCGGACGGAACTACAGCACCCGCCCGGGGTTGAGCAGGTTTTGGGGGTCCAGCGCCGCCTTGATGCTGCGCATCAGCTGCAACGCCACCGGCGACTTGCGTGCCGCCAGCTCATCGCGTTTCAACTGACCGATGCCGTGTTCGGCGGAGAACGAGCCCCCAAGGGCCGCCACGGCATCGAACACCACCGTGTTGACCGCGTGTTCCTGCTCGGCCAGAAAATGTTTGTCGTCGATGCCGTCGGGGGCCTGCACGTTGTAGTGCAGGTTGCCGTCACCGAGATGGCCGAAGTTGACGAGGCGCACACCGCCGAAATGGCGCTGCAAAGCGGCGTCGGTGCTGACGACGAAACCGGGGATCGCAGACACCGGCAACGAGATGTCGTGCTTGATGTTGAGCCCCTCTTCGGCCTGAGCCAGCGGGATCGACTCGCGCAGGTGCCACAGCGCGCGCGACTGCGCCAGGCTCTCGGCCACCACCGCATTGGTCACCGACCCGGCTTCCAGCGCGGCGGCCAGCAAGGCTTCGACGCGTGAACGCGACTCCGATTCGCCTTCGGTGTCGCTGTGCTCCAGCAGCACGGTCCAGGGCGTGGCGGGCAGCGGCCGCGGCAGGGACGGAAAGTGACGCGCCACCAGGTCGAGTGCAAAGCGGTTCATGACCTCGAAGCCCGTCAGCCCCGCGCCCAGCCGGGTGCGTGCCAGCTTCAGCAGCGCCACGCAAGCGTCCAGGCTGTCGCAGGCTGCCAGGGCAGTGGTGCTGGCGGCGGGCAGGGGTGCCAGTTTGAGGGTGGCGGCGGTGATGATGCCGAGCGTGCCCTCGCTGCCGATGTAGAGGTCGCGCAGGTCGTAGCCGGTGTTGTCCTTGCGCAGCCCCGACAGACCCTCCCAGATCTGGCCGTCGGCGGTCACCACTTCCAGCCCCAGGCACAGCTCGCGCGTGTTGCCCCAGCGCAGCACCTGCGTGCCACCGGCATTGGTGGCCAGGTTGCCGCCGATCGTGCAGCTGCCTTCGGCCGCCAGGCTCAGCGGCAGCAACAGGCCACGTTCCCGCGCGGCCTGCTGCAGGTTCTGCAGCACGCAGCCGGCTTCGGCCGTCAGGGTCAGGTTGGCGTCGTCGATCTGCCGCACGCGGTTCAGGCGCTGCAGGCTCAACAGCACCTGCGTGCCGCTGGCGTCGGGTACCGAACCGCCGACCAGCCCGGTGTTGCCGCCCTGCGGCACAATGGCGGTGCCACTGTCTGCGCAGACGCGCACCACCGCGGCCACCTCTGCGGAGCTGCCCGGGCGCACCACCGCCAGCGCGCGTCCGCGCCAGCGTCTGCGCCAGTCTTGTTCCCATGCCGACAGGTCGCCATCGGTCAGCACCTGCGCCGCGCCGACGGCTTGCCGCAGTGCGTCGATGACGGTCATGGCTGCGCCACCTGTGGCGCACCGGCATCGGCTGGCGGCGCATGCCGCAGTCGCCAGCGGATGTAGACCGCGCTGGCGCTGAACACCACCAGCGCCAGCACCACCTGCAGTACCGCGAGCACCGCGCCGACGCCGCCTTCGCCGGGGGCACGGGAAAGTCCCTCGAGCACATAGAGCCACAGCAGCAGGCTCAACCAGCGGAAGGTGTACATGCGGTGCCGCCACAGGCCCGCCACGCAGAACACCAGTGGCAGCACCTTCAGCGCCAGCGTGCCGCGCCCGGTTGGGGCCAACCACAGTTCCCAGGCCAGGCCCAGCGCGATCAGCGCCAGCAGGCCCGCGAGCGCCACGGCGCGGGTGGTTTGCACCACCGGGTGGGGGGTTGCAGGAACCGTGGCGCCAGCGACGGATACGGGTTCGTTCAGGTCGGTCACGCTGTCATCATAGTGAGCATGAATCGGCCCCTGCATCGACACACCCTGCCACGGAGTCCCGCATGGCGCGGGTCCCTGTCGATGCTGCTGGAAACGCTGCGCACCTGGCCCTGGTTCGACACCCTGCGCACCCTGCGTTCGCGCTTTCGAGACGACCGGCTGGGGCTCACAGCCGGCAGCCTGACCTTCACGACCCTGATCGCACTGGTGCCGTTGGTGACGTTGA
>JBDSMV010000442.1:0-6070 GCA_039915715.1 Rubrivivax sp.
CGGTATGGTGGAGGCGATCAGGTGCGAGGTTCCGTCCTGGTGCTGCAGTCCCTCCCCCGAGAGCGTCGTGCGTCCGGCCGTGGCGCCGACCAGGAAGCCGCGTGAACGCTGGTCGGCTGCGGCCCAGATCAGGTCGCCCACGCGCTGAAAGCCGAACATCGAGTAGTAGATGTAGAACGGCAGCATCGCCACGCCATGCGTGCTGTAGCTGGTGGCGGCTGCCGTCCACGATGCCAGCGCACCCGCTTCGGTGATGCCTTCCTCGATCAGCTGCCCGTCCTGCGCTTCGCGGTAGCTGATGAGGCTGGCGGCGTCTTCGGGTTCGTAGTGCTGGCCCTGCGGCGCATAGATGCCGACCTGGCGGAACAGACTCGCCATGCCGAAGGTGCGGGCCTCGTCGGCCACGATCGGCACCACATGCGAGCCCAGGCCCGGCGCCTTCAAGAGGTTCGACAAGAGCCGCACGAAGGCCATCGTGGTGCTCATCTCCTTGCCCGCTGTTTGCAGCGCAAAAGCGCCATATGCAGCCAACGCCGGTACCGGCAACGCGGGCGCGTCGGTCTGGCGCGCCGGCAGCGGGCCGCCGAGCGCGGCGCGCCGTTCGCGCAGGTAGATGCCTTCGACGCTGTCGTCAGCCGGGCGGAAGAACTGCTGCTCGCGGGCGGCCTGCTCGCTCATCGGCAGGCGGTGGCGGTGGGCGTACTCGACCAGGTCGTCCCCATCGAGCTTCTTGTGCGAATGGGTGGTCATGCGGCCCTGGCCGGTCGCACCCATCCCATACCCCTTCATGGTCTTGGCCAGAATCACCACCGGCGCGCCGCGGTGCGCCACTGCGGCCGCATAGGCGGCGTGGATCTTGACGAGGTCGTGGCCGCCGCGGTGCAGGCGGTCGATCTCATCGTCGGTCATCGCTGCCACCAGCGATTGCAGCTCGGGGCTCTGGCCGAAGAACTTCTGCCGGTTGTAGGCGCCGTCGTTGGCGCTGAAGGTCTGGAACTGGCCGTCGACCGTGCGTGCGAAGGCGCGCGCCAGGGCCTGCGTGGTGTCGCGGGCGAACAGCGCGTCCCAGTCCGACCCCCAAACCAGCTTGATGACATGCCAGCCGGCGCCTTCGAAGACCGTCTCCAGCTCGTCGATGATGCGGCCGTTGCCGCGCACCGGCCCGTCCAGCCGCTGCAGGTTGCAGTTGACGACGAACACCAGGTTGTCGAGCTGCTCGCGCGCGGCCAGGCTCAGACCCGCCAGCGATTCGGGTTCGTCCATCTCGCCATCGCCGAAGAATCCCCAGACGCGGCGCTCTGCGTTGTGCTGCAACCCACGGTGCTGCAGGTAGCGCATGAAACGCGCCTGGTACACCGCCGAGATCGGGCCGATGCCCATCGAGCCGGTCGGGAACTGCCAGAAGTCGGGCATCAACCACGGGTGCGGATACGACGAAAGGCCCCGCACGTTGGCGTTCTCCCCAACGTCGCCGGCCCGGGCCGCGGACGCCGCGACCTCCTGGCGGTAGTGCAGCAAATCGGCCTCCGACAGGCGGCCCTCGACGAACGCGCGTGCATAGACCCCTGGTGCCGAATGCGGCTGGAAAAACACCAGGTCGCCGCCGTGTTCGGAGCCGGGCTCGCGGCTGCGGGCATGAAAGAAATGGTTGAAACCGACCTCGAACAGATCGGCTGCCGACGCATAACTGCTGATGTGGCCGCCGAGTTCGCCATGCCGGTGATTGGCGCGCATCACCATCGCCAGCGCGTTCCACCGCATGATCGCCGCCAGCTTCTGTTCGATCTCGAGCTGGCCCGGAAACGGCGCCTGCTCGGCGAGCGTGACGGTGTTCAGGTGCGGCGAGCCGCGCTGCGGCTTCCAGGCCAGGGCATGGCGGCGCGCTTCGTCCTGCAGCGCGTTTAGCACGAAGCGCGCGCGTTCCGGGCCGGCCGCTCGCACCAGCGTGGCCAGCGCGTCGAGCCACTCGCGGGTTTCGCCCGGGTCGGCGTCGCCGGGGAAGCGGATCGTGTGCAGCAGGGCTTCGAATTCGGCGCTGCCGGCTGCGGGTGTGTTCATCGCTAATGGCCGGGTAGGGGCCGGGTCGGGGCTGGGGGTCACCAGCGGGTCTGCGGCGCGTCGAGGTGCGCCTTCAGGTAGTGTGCGCCGGGGATCGGGTTGTAGTAGTAAGGCGGAATTTCCTCGAAACCCAGGGTGGCATAGAGCCCGCGCGCGGTTTCCATTTCGTCCAGCGTGTCCAGCAGCATGGCCGAATAGCCGGCTTGCGTGGCCCTCTCCATCAAGTGCCGCGCCAGCAGGCGGCCGATGCCGAAGCGGCGAAATGCGCGCCGCACGAACAGCCGTTTCATCTCGCAGGCGTTCGGGTAGTCGCATTCGGCCAGCGCGCGCATCGCCACGCAACCGGCCACCTGACCATCGACCAACGCCATCAACAGCGCCCCGCCGGGCGCCGTGTAGTCGCCCGGCAGATGCGCCACTTCGGCGTCGAAATCCTGAAAACCCAGATCGACAGCCAGCGCGTCCGCGTACTCCCGGAACAGCATGCGTGCGGCGTCCAGCAACGCTGCCGAGTCGGCGCTGACCAGTGCGATCTCGGGCGCCGCAGACGCACTGGGCAGATCGGACGGCGCCGCCATCACACCTGCAGGCCCAGGCGCACCGCCCAGGTCACCAACAGCGCTGCCGCCAGCGCCAGCAGAAGGGCGGCGATGCGCTGCGGCAGGCGGTCGGCGCTGGCCGGCGTACCGGGCGGCAACTGTTTGTCGCCGCCCACCATCGGACCGATCAGGTTGCTGCGCTTCTTCAGCAGATACCAGGTGATTGCCGCCAGGTGCAGCCCCACCAGACCGAACACCAGCCACTGGCCGTAGCGGTTGTGCCACGACGTCGCCTGCAGTGCCAGGTCAGTGGAGACGAAGCGGTTGAGTGGGCCGACGAGAATGATCTCGTCGTCGGCCACCGAGCCGCTGGCGACTTGCACCAACAGCACCGCCAGCAGCGCGAACACCGACAGGCTGCCGAGCGGGTTGTGTCCAATGTCCAGATGTTCGCCTGCCTTGGTCTTGCCGCGCAGGTAGCGCAGCACGGTGGTGGGGGCGTAGATAAAGCTGCTGAAACGCGACCAGCGGCCGCCCACCAAACCCCACGCGAGCCTGAACAAGAGCAACGCTGCGATCGCATAGCCGGAGCGAAAGTGCCAGGTCATCGCATCGCCGCCGATCTTGCCGCTGACCAGCGACCCGGTCACCGCCAGTGCCAGTGCCCAATGGAAGAGCCGCGTCGGCAGGTCCCAGACCCGCGTGGCACGAAGCGCCGACGTTGGCATTGGCGTTGGCGTTGGCATTGGGGTCGGTGTTGGCGATGCGGCAGATGGCAGCGCTGAACGGGATGCAGTTGCTGGATCGGCGGAAGTCGGCATCGGAAGTACGGCGCGGTGGGGCTGCAAACCATACCGCGACTCGGCTGCATCGCGGCTTGTTCATTCACTGGGCCCGGGGTCGCAGGGATCGCAAGCCCGCCCGGCAGTTCGTACACTGCGCAGCCCGCGTCGCACCCGCGCCGCTGAGTCCGCCCAACCGCACCCCGCAACCTGTTTGCACGCCTCCAGGAGTCTGCCGATGATCACGCTGAAGTCACCTTTGAAGTCCCGCACGGTCCTGCCCGCCGCCGCTGCGCTGATGGCGCTGGCCGCCTCGCTGCCGGCTGCAGCCCAGTTTCGCAACGCCGAAGACGCGGTCGAATACCGCCAGAGCGCATTCACCGTGATGGGCGCGCACTTCGGCCGCATCGGCGCCATGGTGCAGGGCAAGGCGCCCTACGACGCCGCCGCCGCCGCGCAGAATGCCGAGGTCGTGGCCTTCGTCTCGAAGCTGCCCTATGCCGGCTTCGTCGAAGGCACCAGCGACACCAAGAAGGGCAGTGCCAAGGCCAGCATCTGGACCGAGCGAGCCAAGTTCGACGCTGCTGCGAAGAAGATGCAGGACGAAGCCGCCAAGCTCGCGGTGGCTGCCAAGAGCGGCGGCATGGACACGCTGAAGCCGGCCTTTCTAGCCGTGGCGGAAAGCTGCAAGGCCTGTCACGACGACTACCGCAACAAGTAGATTGCGCCGCGAAAAAACTTTCGATCGCGCTTCCGGCTGAATTCGGTGCGCGCCGAGCGCAGCGCTGCCCAGCCCACTTTCAACCCGCGATCGAAGGAATTGGCCATCGACATCCAGGTCGTGCCGGCATCGGGCATGGCGGTGGCACTGCTGGGCCCGCTCGCATTGCTGGTCGCTGTCAGACGCTTCAATGTCGATTCTCTGGGCTTGCCCGTGCGCCTGGCCATGTGGGTCATGGCGGGGGTGCTGTGCCTGGTCGCTGCTGCGACTTCGCCCGCTTGGGTTGCAGACTTCGGCTGGCGCATGGCGTGGTTGGAAATCGGGGTGGGCGGCATTGGCGGTGCCATTGCTTCGCTTGCGGGCTGGCCAGTCATCGGGCTCGTGCAGCGCGCCACGGGTGTCAAGTCGGTCGAGGGAACGGAGGCGTTCAGGAGGCTGGTCGACCAACCCGTGGCCTACCGGGCGTTGATGCCGTCGGCGTGTTTCTGGCTCCCTGGGCGATGGCTCGTCGGGCAAGTGCCCAGCGGGTGCGCCGGTAGGACAGAGCGCGGGTCGCTCGCAAGGAGCGGTTCAAACGGTTACGCGCCCCTTCGGCGTGGACACCACCACCGTCACCGGCGCCTGGCCATGTGTTGCGGGCTGCAACTGCACCCCCCGCAGGCGCAGCACTTCGGCGGGTCGCGGTGGCAAGCCGCGCAGGATCACGCTGTCCAGCGTGACACCACTGTCAGGCATCGCATCGGTGGGATGCGCGCCGTCCCACTGGATCAACGTCGGCAGGGCGCCGCCGCAGTCGGGGCGGCCGTCTTCGGGCACCAGGATCTGCCACGACAGGCGTCCGGACGGGGTCTCGCGGCTGGCCTTGACAGGGTCACCGGGCCTGCAACCGATGGCGATCAGACCCCAGCGGTGCATGTCCAGCATCGTCGACCGCGCCACGGCGTGGACCAACTGCGGTCCCTGCTCGATTAGCCGCCGTTGCAGCGCCGGGTCATCGAGCCCGAACCAGCGCGACCGCATCGGCACCACTGCAGCCGGGTCGATGGCGATGATCTCCAGGTAGGCCTGCGGCCAGTCCGGGGCCGCTATCTTCAAGAGCCGGTTGTGGGTGCCGAAGATCGCATGGGTGCCCCCGGGGCCGGGGGTGACGCCGAGGGTGCGCCGGCACCAGGCCACCCCGTCGTCGAGCGTGGCGGCGGCCACCACCAGGTGGTCGAGTGCCGTGGTCAACGGCGCCGGCCGATGTTCACAGTGCCGCTCACAACCGCACCTGCCCGTCGACGCAGACCGACACGTCGCCGCCGATCCACACCGTCTGGCCTTCCTGTTCGACATGCACACGGCCCGCGCGGCGCAGCGCTGTTCCCTGCGCCGCCAGATAGCGCGGCGGCGCCAGGCCGGCGCCGATCAGCCACAGCGCCAGGCCGGCGTTCAAGCTGCCGGTGACGGGGTCTTCGACGACGCCCATGCTGGGTGCGAAAGCCCGCACCTCGAACAGCGCTGCGTGCCCGGCCGCCTGGGCGCCGACCAGACCCAGCTTGACGCCGCCCAGCAAGCCGAGGTCGGGGTGCACCGACAGTACCTGCGAAGCCGAGCGCAGCATCAGTGCGCACCAGCCAGGACCGTTGTCGACCCACTGGTGGTGCAGCACATCGGACGGGTCCACCGCCAGCGCCTGCACGATGCGCTGCAGCAGCGCGTCGTCCAACGGGCCACTGCGCCGAAGCGGCGGCGCCGCGAACGCCAGACGTTCCGGCGCGTCGGCGCTGCCGCGGCGAATGCGCACCAACCCCACACCGCATTCCTGCACCACCACGCCCGGCTCGCGCGGTCGGCCTCCGGCAGCGAGCCAGGCGTGGCAGCTTCCGAGCGTGGGATGCCCGGCAAACGGCAACTCGCCGCCGGGGGTGTGGATGCGCACCCGGTAATCGGCCAGCAACGGATCGCTGGGCGGCAGCAGGAAGGTGGTT
>JBDSMV010000455.1:0-19324 GCA_039915715.1 Rubrivivax sp.
CTCGTGCAGGCTCATCTGCACCTCGGACTGCAAGCGGCGCACGGCCCGGGCCTGCGGATGCACCGCCAGCCAGCCGTCGATGTTGCGCCCCACCACGCGGTCGAGCGAGGCGGTCGGCAAGTGCAGCAAACTCGCATGGACCGCATACCAGCGCGTCGCTGCGCCCCAATGCAAGGCCCACCCGTCGCCGTTGAACAGCCCTGCCACGGCGTCGAACAAGACCCGCGAATCGGCGTCGGACAGTTGCAGGTCGGCCGGATCGGTGAGCGAAACCCGTTCGGTTCCGAGGTGCCAGTAGGTGGGCCGAAGCAGGCCCCAACCGACTTCGGATCCTGCGCGGTCGATCTTGCTCTGCAGCCCGTCGGCAGCCGCTGCGTGGGCGGCGAACGGCAGCAAACCGTCGTCGATCGGCCACTGCCGCAGGCGGGCCAGAACCCGTTCATGGGGTGGCGACAAACTGTCTTCGCCGCCGTCTGCTGGCGCCGCATTGTCTGCATCGGGCCGCACCGTCAGCAGGGCCAGCAGCGCCTCCAGGTGGGGCAGTTGCGGCCACGGCGTCGACGCGTCGAGCGTGGGCGGCAAGCCCGCGTGGGGAACCAGCAGATGCATCCCCGGCATTATCCCGGCCGCCTGTCGGCACCCGGTCGACGACCAGTCGGCAGCGCATTCGGTAGCATCGCCGCCGCATGAACCTGCCTTATGAATGGCACATCGGTTGGCGCTACACCCGCGCCGGTCGCAGTGGACGACGCAACGGCTTCATCTCCTTCATCAGCGGAATCTCGATGTTGGGCATCGGCCTCGGCGTCGCGGCACTCATCATCGTGTTGAGCGTGATGAACGGTTTCCAGAAGGAGGTGCGCGACCGCATGCTGAGCGTGATCGCGCATGCCGAGGTCTACGACGCCACCGGTGGCGCACTGCCCGACTGGCGCGCCACCGCGGCTGCGGTCAGAACCAACCCGCGCGTGATCGGTGTGGCGCCGTTCGTCTCCGCGCAGGCCCTCGTGGGCCGTGGCGATGAACTGCGCGGCGCCATCGTGCGCGGCATCGACCCGGCCGAAGAGGCGCAGGTGACGGATCTGGCGCGCACCCAGGCCGCATTGATGGCGCAGTTGGTGCCCGGTGAATGGCACATCGTGCTCGGCAACGAACTGGCGCGGCTGGTCGGCGCCCGGGTCGGCGACAAGGTCACCATCGTCGCCCCCGGCGGCCAGGTCACGCCGGCCGGGGTGGTGCCTCGACTGAAACAGTTCACCCTCGTGGGCACCTTCGAGTCGGGGCACTATGAGTACGACAGCGCGCTGGCACTGATCCAAATCGACGATGCGGCGCGGCTGTTTCGCGTCGAAGGCCCGATGGGGGTGCAGGTGCGCCTGAACGATGTCTACGCCGCCCGCACTGTGGCCGCAGAGCTGCAACGGCAGGTCGGCCCGCAGGTGATCGTGCGCGACTGGACCCGCACCAACAAGAACTGGTTCGAAGCGGTGCAGATCGAGAAGCGCCTGATGTTCATCATCCTGACCCTGATCGTGGCGGTGGCGGCCTTCAACCTGGTGTCGACCCTGGTGATGACGGTCACCGACAAGCGCGCCGACATCGCGATCCTGCGCACCCTCGGCGCCAGTCCGCGCTCGGTGATGGGCATCTTCATGGTGCAGGGTGCACTGGCCGGGGTTATCGGCACGCTCGGTGGATGTCTGCTCGGGCTGTTGGTGGCTTTCAACATCAGCAGCATCGTGCCGGCGATCGAACGCGCCTTCGGTGTGGCTTTCCTGCCGGGCAGCATCTACGTCATCAGCCGCATGCCGAGCGATCCGCTGGCCAGCGACATCGTGCCGATCGTGGTGATCTCGCTGCTGCTGGCCTTTGCCGCCACCGTCTACCCGAGCTGGCGCGCCAGCCGCGTCACCCCGGCCGAGGCGTTGCGTTATGAATGACGCGGCACCGGTTCATCCCGGTGCATCGGACCTGCCGGCTGCTGCCGGCGACGTGGTGCTGCGCTGCACGGCCCTGCACAAGCGGTATCAGGAGGGCAAGGGCTCGACGGCGCTCGACGTGACGGTGCTGCGCGGGGTCGACCTGCAGGTGCGGCGCGGCGAGACGCTGGCGGTGGTGGGTGCGTCGGGCTCGGGCAAGAGCACGCTGCTGCACCTGCTGGGCGGGCTCGATGCGCCGACCTCGGGCACGGTCGAGTTGATGGGCCGCGACCTGTCGGGTCTCGACGCTGCAGAGCAGGGCCAGTGGCGCAACCGCCACCTGGGCTTCGTCTACCAGTTTCACCACCTGCTGCCCGAGTTCAGTGCGCTCGACAACGTGGCGATGCCATTGCGGATTCGCCGCATGGACATGGCCGAGGCTCACCAGCACGCGGCCGCGATGCTGGCTCAGGTCGGTCTGGCGGCGCGCACCGGTCATCACCCTTCGCAGCTCTCGGGCGGCGAACGCCAGCGCGTGGCGATTGCGCGCGCGTTGGTGACCAAACCGGCCTGCGTGCTGGCCGACGAACCCACCGGCAACCTGGACCGCAGCACCGCACAAGCGGTGTTCGAGTTGATGCTGGGTCTGGCCGCCGACCACGGCACGGCGTTCGTGGTGGTGACGCACGACGAGAGCCTGGCCGCGCGTTGCCACCGGGTGTTGCGACTGGATCGTTGACGGTCAGGCACCTGCCGTCCGCCACCGGTCTCCGACCTTCGTGTCCATCGTCGTCGTCGCGTGCTGCCTGCTGGTGCTGGCCACCACCGTGCTGCATGTTGAAGTGCTCAGCGGGCTCAACGCCAGCCTGCCGTCGGGGCGGATGCCGAACCACGCCAAGGTCATCGTCGTGATCCTGGCCGCCTTTGTGACGCATGCAGTGGGCATGGCGCTGTATGCCGGTGCGTTGTATGCCATGGTCTCTGGTTGTCGATCGGAAACCTGGGAGGACCCACCGGTTTCTCGCTTTCGACCTGCCTGTATGTTTCGGCCGAAACCTGCACCTCGCTCGGCTTCGGCGACATCACGCCGCATGGGCCGGTGCGGCTGTTGGCCGGTGTCGAAGGCCTCAACGGCTTGCTGCTGATCCGATGGTCGGCGTCGTTCACCTGCATCTGCATGGAACGGTTCTGGGGTCCGACGCCGGCTGTCCGGTCCGAAAGCGGCGACGCACGCGGCTGATCCGCCGATCGCGCTCGTCTGCTGCCGCGGGTTTGCCTGAAGCCCGATCGGCGTGCAGGCCCGCACACTGCGGGGCTTCCTCAACCCGATCCCGGAGACTCCATGCGACCCACCACCGTTCTGGCCATCGGCGCGGCATTCGTTGCCGGGCTGGCCGCCTCACCGATGGCCGAGCACCTGGTCGGCGATGCCCACGCCCAGGCGGCCCCGCTGACTGCCACGATGATCGACCTGGCTGCGCTCAAGCATGCCGACATCCCCGCCACCGGCAACCCCGAGATGAACGCCCGGGCGCTGGTGGTCACCGACAACGCCACCGTCGGCATTCAGTCGGGCAACGTGGCCAAGCACATGCACCCGAAGACCGACGAGATCCAGTACATCGTCGAAGGCAGCGGCGCGATGTGGCTGGGTGGTGAGCGCAAGGAGTTCAAGCCCGGCACCCTGATCATCATCCCGAAGGGCACCGCGCACGGCGGCACCATCGTCGCCAGCGGCCCGGTCAAGGCCATCGCCATCAAGATTCCGCCCCAGCCCAAGGACGACACCAAGTTCCTGGAGTAGCGGATCCGATGAAGCACTCCGCCCGCGCCGGCCGCGGTCTGGTTCGTTGCCTGTGTGTCGCGGCCGTGGCGGGCGGACTGGCGCTGCCCAGCCACGCCCAGACCTTGAAGGTGCTCACGGCCGGCGCCTTCAAGCAGATCGTGCTGGCGCTGGCGCCGACCTTCGAAGCCGGGTCGGAGCTCAATGTCGACGTGCAGAACGACACCGCGGGTTCGCTGCTCAAGCGCGTGCAGGCCGGTGAGACCTTCGATGTGCTGATTGCCACGCCGACGGTGCTGGCATCGCTCGCGAAAGAGGGCCTGCTCGATGCGGCCACAATGCACGCGGTGGCCCGGGTCGCGATCGGCGTCGCGGTCCGCACCGGTGACCCGCTGCCGCCGCTTGAAACCGTCGATCAGTTCAAGCAGGCCATCACCGGTGCGCGCAAGGTGGCCTACATCGACCCGGCGTCGGGCGGCTCCAGCGGCATCTACCTGACAGGGCTTTTCAGTCGGCTCGGAATCGCCGACGAGGTGCGCTCGAAAGCCGTGCTGGTGCCCGGGGGTCTGGTGGCCGACCGCGTGGCCAGCGGTGAAGCCGATCTGGCAATCCACCAGGTCAGCGAGATCTTGCCGGTCAAGGGGGTCAAGCTGGCTGGGTTGCTGCCGGACAGCATCCAGAACTGCACCACCTATGCAGCAGGCGCAGCCACGGCCAGCCGTCAGCCCGATGCGGCACGGGCCTTTGTCGCCTTGTTGACCTCGCCACAGGCGATCGACACCCTGCGGGCGAAGGGCATGACACCGCCGCCCTGAACCCCTGGCGCCGGCTGCGGGAAAATTAGCGGATGCAATCGATTCAGCTGCCAATCAATCAACTGACCAACGCCGACCTGCACAGCCACAGCACGGTCTCCGATGGCACGCTGACGCCCGAAGCGGTGGCGGCGCTGGCCCACGCGCAAGGCGTCGAGTTGTGGGCCTTGACCGACCACGACGAATTGAGCGGCCAGCAACGGGCACGCGATGCGGCATTGGCGCTGGGCATGGACTACCTGTGCGGAGTCGAGATCTCGGTCAGCTTCGCGGGGGAAACGGTGCACATCGTCGGCCTGGGGGTCGATCCCGACGACGCCGATCTGCTGTCGGGTCTGGCCACCACGCGCAGCGGACGCCGCGGTCGTGCATTGCGCATGTCCGAGGGGTTGGCAGCGGCCGGCCTGGCGGGTACCTACGAAGGCGCGCTGCGCCATGTCTCCAACCCCGACCTGATCTCACGCAGCCATTTCGCTCGCCACTTGGTCGAACGCGGGGTCTGCGGCGGCATGCATGAGGTCTTTCGCCACTACCTGACCGAAGGCAAACCCGGTTATGTGCCGCACGAATGGGCGCGACTGAAGGACGCCGTTCGCTGGATCAGCGGCGCCGGGGGCATCGCGGTCATCGCCCATCCGGCACGGTATCGATTCAGCCCGAGCGCGGAACTGGCGCTGTTCACCGAATTCATTGCCCACGGTGGGCGCGGTGTCGAAGTGATGACGGGCAGCCACAGCGCGGCCGAACAGCTCCGCTATGCTGAGACGGCGCTGGAATTCGGCTTGCTGGCCTCGCGCGGCAGCGACTTTCACGACCCCGAAGAGAGCCGCACGCGCCTGGGCTCGGTGCCCGACCTGCCAGGGCGCCTGACGCCGGTGTGGGAGGCATTGGTCGATCGCATCCAGCGGCCGGTCGTGTCGTCGGTTTCAACGGCACTTCGGTAGAAACCACAACTTGCCTTGAACCATCGGGTATAGTCGAGGGCTTGCCTCCAGACAGGGGCAGTGATTCGAACTTTCAGTTCATCCCCTTCGGCCTTGGCCACCTCGTTCGTTTGAACGGTGTGCGCATCTTGCGGGTCGGCGGCGATGCCGTCGCTACCCGGGACCCCGCCGATCAGTTGCCACAACCCTTGTGGCGCACCGGCCCCATCCATGCGACCCAACCCCACGCGGCCCGCGCCATAACGCAGGGCCGCGCAGGCGTGCGTGCGCTCTTGCACCTGCGCCTGGACGATGACCACCGAAGCGAGCCCTTGATGTCCACAGAAGTCCAGACCTTTGAATCCCTGAACCTGAACGACACGTTGATGCGTGCGCTGAAGGCCGCAGGCTACGAACAACCCACCACCGTGCAGGCCGCGGCGATCCCGCCCGCGCTGGCCGGCACCGACCTGATGGTGTCCAGCCGCACCGGCAGTGGCAAGACCGCCAGCTTCATGCTGCCCGCACTGACCCGCGTGCTGGCCAGCCGTCAGGCCCCGACAACCCCGGCAGCCCCGGCTGCTGCCGACGTCGGCGCCGAAGGCCAACCTGCCGCCATCCAGCGCCGTGGCCCGCACCACCACAACAAGAGCCGTGGCCCGCGCGTGCTGGTGCTGTGCCCCACGCGTGAACTGGCGATGCAAGTGTCGAAGGCCGCGATGGACTACGGCCGTTTCGTGCCCAATCTGCGGGTGGCCACCGTGGTCGGCGGCGTGCCTTACGGCGCCCAGTTGGCTGCCCTGCGCGGCCCGCTCGACATCCTGATCTCCACGCCCGGCCGCCTGATCGACCATCTGGGCACCGGCAAGGCATCGCTCGCCAACATCGAGATGCTGGTGCTCGACGAAGCCGACCGCATGCTCGACATGGGTTTCATCGACGACATCAAACACATCGTCGAAGCCACGCCGAAAGAGCGCCAGACGGTGATGTACAGCGCTACCTTCAGCGGCCATGTCGGCCGCCTGGCGCAAGAGCTGTTGCGCGAGCCGCAGCGCATCGAGGTCAGCAGCCAGACCGAAAGCCATGCCGACATCGAGCAACGCCTGCACTGGGCCGACGACTTCGCACACAAGAACGCGCTGCTCGACCACATCCTGACCGAAGCGGCGATGGAGCAGGCGCTGGTCTTCACCAGCACCCAGCGCGACGCCGACTGGCTGGCCGACCGCCTGCACGAGATGGGCCACAAGGTGGCTTCGCTACACGGCGGCATGCCGCAGGGCCGCCGCAACCGCGTGCTGCAGGGTCTGCGCAGCCAGCACCTGCGCGTGCTGGTGGCCACCGACGTCGCAGCGCGCGGCATCGACGTGCCGACCATCAGCCACGTCATCAACTTCGGCTTGCCGATGAAGGAAGAAGACTATGTGCACCGCATCGGCCGCACCGGCCGTGCCGGCCGCACGGGCCTGGCGGTGACGCTGGCCGAACGCCGTGACAGCGGCATGATCCACCGCATCCAGCGCTACACCACGCAGCGCATCCCGCTGGCGACGATCGCCGGTCTGGAGCCCAAGCGCGCAGAGCCACCGAAGCCTTTTGAACGCCCCGCGCGCCCGGGTGGCAAGCCCTTTGGTACCAGGCCGAGCGGCAAGTCCTTCAAGCCGGCTGGCAAGGTTTTCAGCAAGGGCGCACCGCGCGCCGCACGCTGAGGGCCTGGGGGTTCAAACCCCCAGCAAATCGACCTCGAAGACCAGGGTGGCGTTCGGCGGGATCATCCCGCCGGCGCCGCGCGCGCCGTAGCCCATCTCGGGCGGGATCGTCAGCACACGCTGGCCGCCGACCTTCATGCCTTTCACGCCTTCGTCCCAGCCGCGGATGACTTCACCACCGCCCAGGTTGAAGCTGAACGGCTGGCCGCGGTCCTTGCTGGAATCGAACTTGGCACCGCGTTGATCGGCCGCATCGGGCTTGTGCAGCCAGCCGGTGTAGTGCACCTGAACGCGTTGGCCCGTGGTGGCTTCGGCGCCGTCACCGACCTTGACATCGTCGATCTTCATTTCCGTGGTCATGCGTGCTCCTGTTGATCCAAGGCCGCCATGATGCCAGCCCATGCCGGCACCGCTGCAGCCAACCAGGCCCGCGGCGATGCCAGCGATGGTGGCCGTTCGGGCAGACCCAGTGCGCGGCCGGCGCTCCGAAGCGCAAGCAGCACCGCTGGTGTGTCGGTTGTGTCCACTGCGGCAGCGCCGTTGTGCTTGCTGAGCTTGCGCCCGTCGGCAGCCCACACCAGCGGGGTGTGCAGGTAGCGCGGTGTCGGCAACCCGAGCGCACGCTGCAGCAGGATTTGGCGCGCAGTGTTGTCGGCCAGGTCTTCGCCACGCACGACGTCGCTGATGTGCTGCTCGGCGTCATCCACCACCACTGCCAGCTGGTAAGCCCACAGTCCATCGGCGCGACGCAGCACGAAGTCGCCGACCGCCGCCGCGACGTCTTGTCTCTGCGGACCCAGGCGACGGTCATGCCAGTGCACAAGGCTCGCTTCGCCCTCCGGCAGCCGCAGCCGCCAGGCCCGCACCGGTTTGCCTCGCAGCCCTTCGCGGCAGATGCCGGGATACGGCAGATCGACGCCTGGCTGGCGCGCCAAACCCCGGGCTGCCCACACCGCCTCGATGTCACTGCGCGAGCAGCCGCAGGGGTAGGCGAGCCCCTTTGCCTGTAGCTGCTGCAGCACCGCGTCGTAGGCGCCGCTGCGTTGCGACTGCCAGGACGGCACGTCGTCAACCAGCAAACCGAGCGCAGCGATTTGATCGACGATCTGCCGCGCGGCTTCCGGCGAGCAGCGCGGTCCGTCGACATCTTCGATCCGCAACAGCCACCTGCCTCCGTGGGCGCGCGCATCGAGCCAACTCGCAAGCGCCGCCACCAGCGAGCCGGCGTGCAGCGGCCCGGTGGGCGATGGCGCAAAGCGTCCGCGGTAGGGCTGGTGGACGCCGCCGAGATCCGCGTTCGACGCGGCGGTCGGCCCCGCTGAACTCGCCCTAATCCAGCCGCCCGGCATGCCGTTCCAGCAGGGCTTGGCGGGTGATGGGGTTCTCCAAACGCTGCAACCACCAGCGCAGCGCGCGGCCCAGGCCCAGCGTCTGGCGTTCGGCTCGCCAGGCGCAGTGCAGCGACGCAACGGCAGCCTGGCGGCTGGTGGCCTTGACCACCAGGTGGCCGCTGCCGATCTGTTGACGCGCCAGCGGCTCGGGCAAGAATCCGCAGCCCAGGCCCCGCAGCAGCGCTTCGAGCTTGTCGCGAAGCGTCGGCACGGTCAGCACATCCTGCCCCGGGAGCAGGTTGATGGTCATCGGCGCCAGGCGCTGTGCCGTGTCGGCCACCGCCACCGCGCGGTGGTGAACCAGTTCGGCATCGGTCAGCGGCGCGACGGACGCAGCCAGCGGATGATGGGGCGCCACGCAGAACACGAACGGCACATCGCCCAGCGGCAGGAACTCGATCCCGCCCGGGTTGGCGGTTTGAGCCGACACGCCGATCGCCAGATCGGCCTGCCCCGTCACCAGCGCTTCCCAGGTGCCGGCCAGCACTTCGGTGCGCAAACGCAGGCGGGTCGGTGGAGCGGTCGCGAAGGCCCCGTCCCGTGGGTCGCGCTGCTCACAAAAGTCCTGCACCAGCTCGAACATGACCGGCATCGACACCACATCGTCGACGCTGATCGTGAGCTGCGCTTCCCAGCCGCTGGCCACCCGCTGCACGCGGTTGGCGACCGCGCCCGTGGCCTGCAGCAGGCGCCGGCCCTCGTGCAACAGCTCGGTGCCCGCGGCCGTGAACTGCGCCTGGCGCGAACTGCGGTCGAACAGCAGCACGTCCAGGGCTTCTTCCAGCTGCCGCACGCTGTAGGTCAGCGCCGATGGCACCTTGCCCAACTCACGTGCAGCAGCCGCGAAACTGCCGCTGCGCGCGATGGTGTCGATCATCAGCAGCGCGTCCGGTGTCAGCGACTGCGCACCTGCGACCGGCTGACGGCTGGCGGGCAGCTCGGAAAACTCGGGCGGGTGGGGCACGACGGCGGGGGCGGATTCGGACACCCGATTCATCTTATGTGAATGCCGCCTTCAAGTCGCCGCAGCCCCACGCAGCCCTGGCGCTCCTACAGTCGACCACCGACCCGGCCACAAGCCAGCCCAGAAGGAGACTCCCGATGCTCACCGTCCGCAAATCCGGCGACCGTGGCCGTGCCGACCACGGCTGGCTGCAGACCCGCCACAGTTTCAGTTTCGCCGACTACCACGACCCGCATCAGATGGGCGCCGGCAACCTGCGTGTCATCAATGAAGACCACATCGCGCCGGGCACAGGCTTCGGCACCCACGGCCACCGGGACATGGAGATCGTCACCTATGTGCTGGACGGCGCGCTGGCGCACCGCGACAGCCTGGGGAACGGAGGCGACAACGGCGGCAGCGACCCAGACGGCACAGCGGACGGCGTCATCCGCCCCGGTGACGTGCAGCGCATGAGCGCCGGCACCGGGGTGCGCCACAGCGAGTTCAACCACGCCCCTGACCAGACCACCCACCTGATGCAGATCTGGATCCTGCCGAGCCGCACGGGCATCGAGCCGAGCTACGAGCAGAAGCACTTCGACGCCGCCGGCAAGCGCGGCCGGCTGCGACTGGTGGCTTCGCCCGACGGCCGCGACGGGTCGGTCACGGTGCATGCCGATGCGTCGATCCGGGCCGGCCTGATCGACGGCGACGAACGCGTCGAACAACCCCTGCAGCCCGAGCGCATGGCGTGGGTGCAGGTGATGCGTGGCAGCGTCGACGTCAATGGCCAGCCGTTACAAACCGGCGATGGCGCGCGCATCGAATCCGAGTCGGCCGTGGTGCTGGCCAACGGCCACGGCGCCGAAGTGCTGGTGTTTGACCTGGCCGCCTGATCCGACGAACGTTGGATCCCCGAACCCAGCGCGAAGCCATTCGTGTTCTGCCACCGCCGAGATCCATGGCATGGTGAGATGGCAGTTCAGGAAGTTTGCCGATGCCACCAGCGAGGTCTGCTCATGCAGGGGTGGATCGACAAGCTGGCTTTGGGCTTCACCAGTTCGGGATCCATCAACGGCGACAAGCTGTCGGCCCTGCACTACCTCCTCACCCTGAGCCAGCAGCACGGCATGCTATGGGCGGGCACCGGCATGATGCCGGCGAACAAGAAAGCGTCGACATCAACAACCTGGGCGCATATTCGGGTTTGATGACGGCAACCCCGTCCGACGCGTCCCCCGACGAAATGGTGCCGGGTGATCTGGCCACCGCACGCAAGTTCGGCGACCGCATCGCCGGCCTCAGTCAGCGTTCGGCGCGCTGACGGCCCGGGCTCGAGCCCGCGGGTCCCGTCTGGCCATTGGCCGCCGCGTCTACAGTCGCGGCGATGGATGCCCTTCACACCCTGTGGCGCGCGCTGCCCTGGATCGACTGGGCGGCGCTGGTGCTGTTCTTCGCCGCGTGGGCGGGTTATGCCAGCTTCGCCACCCGCCGCGCCGACGTGCGACCTTCGGTGCTGGCGCTGGCCAACCGCGAGCGGCGACGCTGGATGCTGCAGACCTCGAAGCGCGAGAACCGCGTGTTCGACGGTGTGGTGGTGCAGAACCTGTCGACCAGCCCGTCGTTCTTCGCCAGCACAACGATCCTGATCATCGGCGGCTTGCTGGCGGTGTTGTCGACCACCGAACGCGCGAGTGAAATCGTGCGGGAAATCCCGTTCGCGGTTCCCACCTCGCTGTTGGTGTTCGATCTCAAGGTGCTGTTGCTGACCGCCATCTTCGTCTATGCCTTCTTCCGCTTCACCTGGGCCATGCGGCAGTACACCTTCGGCGCCCTGATCGTGGCGTCCGCGCCGGCACCCGATGCCTGGCTCGACGAACGCGAGCGCCTCGCGTTCGCCGACCGGGCCGGCAGCGTCATGGGGCTGGCGGCCGAGACCTTCAACGACGGCTTGCGCGCCTATTACATGGCCTTTGCCGCGATCGGCTGGTTTTTCTCGGTCTGGGCTTTTTTGCTTGCCACTGCGTTCGTGGTGCTGGTGTTGTACCGGCGCGAGTTTCATTCCGATGTGTTGGCGGTGCTGAACGCGCCTGGTTAGGCATCCCGGGTGATCTGGTGGCAACTTCCGGGATGCACACCATCCCTTGGTTGGGGGTGGTCCGGCAGCTTGAAGCGGAGGCTGCGGTGTGTGACATTCACACGCTAATCGGTGGCTCGCACTCGCAAGCGCTGCAGGCCGCAGACCCAAAACCAAGAGGAGATCGCGATGAACCGCCACCCTGCCCCGTTCCGTCTGGCCCCCTTTGCCGCCCTGCTGGCGGCGGCCTCCGCCACTGCACCGGCCCTGGCCATCGACAGCTACCCCGGCGACCCGGGCATGCTGGGCAACCCGGCGAGCTGGCGCACTGCCGAATTCCTGCGCGACTGGGGCCTGCGCTCGATCGGCGCCGAATTTGCCTATGCCCGCGGCTATGCCGGCGCCGGCGTCAAGGTCGGGCTGGTGGACTCCGGCTATTTCGACCTGCATCCCGAACTGCCGTCGCCGCGCTACACGCCGGTCACCGTCAACGGCATTTCGGGCGCCTTCAACCCGGCCTACAACGACCGTCACGGCACCCACGTGTCCGGCACCGTGGGCGCCTCGCGCGATGGCGACCCGTCGAGCCTGAACATGCACGGGGTGGCTTTCAATGCCAACGTCTACATGGGCAACACCCACAAGACCGACGCCGTGCTGTACGGTCTTCCGCAGACCACGCAGACAGTGGTGCAGACCATCGAAGACGCCTATGTGGCCGATGTCTACCGCGGCGTCAATGCCCAGGGCGTGCGCGCCATCGGCACCAGCTTCGGAAGCCAGCCCAACACCGAGCAGTACGCGACCCTGTTTCCCACCACCGGCACCGGCCTCACCGGGCGTGTCGGTTTGATGGGCGCCTGGGGCTACCTGGCGCAGGACACCACCTGGTTCAAGGGTGCACTGGACGCTGCCGCCACCGGCACCGTGCTGCTCTTCAGCGCCGGCAACACCGGCTATGCCAACCCGAGCCCGCGTGCGGCCGCGGCCTACTTCAAGCCCGAACTCGAAGCCAACTGGCTTGGGGTGGCGGCGATCCGCCAGACCCTCGCGATCGGCGGCGTTCCGGTCGGGCAGAGCCTGAACGCCGACGGCTCGGTGAACATTCCTGGCGCCCAGCTCTACAACCAGTGCGGCGTGGCCAAGTGGTCATGCATGACCGCGCCGGGCAACGGCATCAACGGCACCAACGTCACCGTCGATGGCACGGGAACGCCGGTGGCCGGCTATGCCGCGCTGTCGGGCACCTCGATGGCGCAGCCGCATGCCACCGGCGCGCTGGCGATCATCATGGAGCGCTTCAGCTACATGAACAACGAGCAGGCGCTGAGCGTGCTCAAGACCACCGGTATCCAGAACGGCACCACCAACGCTGCCGATGGCAGCGCAATCGTCAACCCCACCGCCGGCTTGCGCACCCAGGTGCCCGATGACCGCAACGGCTGGGGCACCGTGAGCCTGCGCGTTGCCATGGACGGCCCCGGTCAGTTCACCGGCCGCTTTTCAGTCAACACCCAGGGGCAGAGCGACACCTGGTCGAACGACATCTCCGACACCGCCATCCGCGCCCGCCGGGCTGAAGACCTGGCTGAAGGGGCGACCTGGAATCAGACCAAGATCGACAAGGGCTGGACCGGCGGCCTGCCCCCCGGCGCCAGCTTCGAGGACGCCACCGAGTTCAACGTCGGCACCGCGCGCGAAGGCGCGCGCGACAGCCGTGTCTATCTGGGCAGTCTGTCCAAGGACGGTGCCGGCACCCTCGCGCTGACCGGTGCCAACACCTACACCGGTGGCACCGAGATCTTCGGCGGCGCGTTGATCGGCCGCTCTGCTTCTGCTTTCGGCACCGGTGACGTGACGGTCAATGCGGGCATGCTCGGCGGCAACGCCACCGTCGCCGGCAATCTCACAAACTTGGCCGGTATCGTGTCGCCGGGAGAAGGTGGCGTCGGCATGTTGACAGTCAACGGCAGCTTTCTGCAACTGGCCGGCGGCCTCCTGGCAATGGACATCCAAGGCGGGCTGTCCGATCTGCTGGTGGTGGGTGGACCCGCCAGCTTCGCAGGCCGCGTGGGGGTCACCTTCGCAGGCGGCTTTTCGAGCGCCGGACTGTTCACGCTGGTCAGCGCCACGGCCTACAGCGGGCAGTTTGCGCTGGAGGTGAGCGGGCTCGATTCTGGCTATGTCGCCAACCTGCTCTACACCGGAGCGGGCGTGCAGCTGAGCGTCACCGCGGTGCCGGAGCCGCAAACCGTGGCGCTGCTGCTGGCGGGTCTGGGTGTGATCGGGGCGATGGCACGGCGGCGCTGCAGCTGATTCCTGTCTGCCAGGTTGGCACGGGGTGCGGCGGCACACCGTGCCCTTCGACCCACCGCTGCAACGGCCGATCAGGCCATTCACTCCGGTGGCAGACCGCGCGATACTGAGGGGTTGAGCGATACCATCGCACGCCTCCCAAGGGCGCCGCCCAGGGCCTCGACATGAACATGCCGCCACCCGCCCCCGTCTCGACCGTCAGCGGCCCGGTACCGGCGCTGCCGACATCCGCTGGCAGCTCTCCGGCGGCCCTGTTGCAGCAGCGCTGGGATTGGGTAGGCCGCAGTGTCGGCTTCGGCATTTGGGAGTTGGACCTGGAAACAGGTCAGTTCCGATGGGACGACCAGATGTGGCGCCTGCGGGGCCTGGAGCCGCAGCCGGGTCCGATCGACGGAGCGTTTCCGCGCACCTGCCTGCATCCTGACGATCGCGAGCGGATCGATCAGTTGATGGCGCAGGCGGCTCAGGGCAGCGCGCCCTTCGAGTATGAATTCCGCGTGCTGCGGCCTGACGGGCAGCAACGCTGGCTGGCGTCGCGCTCGATCCAGACCCCGGCGGGCGCCGATGGCGCCGAGCGCCGCATCGGTATCAATTGGGACATCACCGACAGCCGCAATACCGAGACTGCACGTCAACAGCAAGCAATGGCCGAAGGCGAGTTGCGGGCCAAGGCGCAGTTCCTGGCGCGCATGAGCCACGAACTGCGCACCCCACTGAACGCCGTGCTGGGATTCACCGAGCTGCTGCTGTCGCGCGAGTCCGGCGCCGATGCCGAATCGGCACTGCGGGGCAACCATCTCGCCCATGTGCGCACGGCGGGCCACCAGTTGTTGACGTTGGTCGACGATGTGCTGGACCTGAGCCATGTCGAAGGCGGCGAGGCGCAGATCCGCATGACTCCGGTATCGGTGGCCGATCTGCTGGCCGAGGTGATGCCGTTGCTGGAGCCGGAACGCGTGGCCGCCGAAGTGACAGTGGACACGCAACTCGACGCTGGCCCCATCATGGCCGACGCCGCCCGCCTGCGCCAGGTGCTGTTGAATCTGCTGTCGAATGCGATCCGTTGCAACCGCCCCGGCGGCCACGTGCGGGTGGAATCGCTGAACCGCGGCAGCGGAGGCAGCCAACGCCTCCTGCGCATCAGCGACAGCGGGCGTGGCATGAGCGAGCAGCAACTGCTGCATCTGTTCGAGCCTTTCAGCCCCTCCGGGCCCAGGCGAGACGACGGGCGGGGAAGCGGCATGGGGCTGGCAATCGTCAAGGCACTGGTCGAACGCATGGGCGGCACCGTGCATGTCGACAGCCGCGAGGGACGTGGCAGCGTCTTCGAGCTCAGGCTGGCAGGCGCCGAGGCGGAACCCGTTTCCGAATCCAGCCAGGTGCCCGCTGCGTTGCTATTGCAGTCGATCCAGGGTGTCCCATCGAAGGACACTGCAGCGCCGCCATGTGCATCCGTCATGCCGAGCGTTCCCGATGCCGGGCCGGCTGGTGGCCCCAGCTCCGCACGGCAGGCGCGCCACCAGTTGCTCTACATCGAGGACAACCCGGTCAACGCACTGATCATCAGCGAACTGCTGGCGCGCCGCGACGACCTGACCCTGGCGATCGCCACCGACGGGCACAGCGGCGTGGCCGAAGCTCGGCGCCTTCAGCCGGTGCTGATCCTGCTGGACATGCAACTGCCCGATGTCGATGGCTTCGAGGTCCTGCGACAGTTGCGGGCCGACCCCGGCACGCGCTCGATCCCATGCGTGGCGCTGTCGGCCAATGCCATGCCCGAGGACATTCAGCGCGCGTTGCGGGCCGGCATGGCCGACTACTGGACCAAGCCGCTGGATTTCAAGCGCTTTCTGACCGCCCTCGATGCGATGCTGGCTTCGGCTGCCTGAACGGTCCGCCTCCCCGCATCGGGCCGGCTCAGGCGGCGTCAGGCGTTCTCGGTCTGCATCAGCCCACGCTTTTTCAACAGCGGCTGAACCAACGGCGCACGGCCGCGAAAGGCCGCAAAAGCCGCCCCCGGTTCGACGCTGTTGCCTGCGGCGTAGACATGCCGCAGCAGGCGTTGGGCCACGGCCGCATCGAAGGGGCTGCCGGCTTCGGCGAAGGCGTCGAAGCCATCGGCATCCAGCACCTCGGCCCACAGGTACACGTAGTAGCCCGCGGCATAACTGGAACCCGCAAACAGGTGCTGAAAATGCACCAGACGGTGATTCTGGCCGACTCCGTGCGGCAGCCCGGCCCGCTGCAGCAACTCGGCTTCGAAGGCGCACAGATCGGCGGGCGGCTCGGCATCGGTGAGCCCATGCACCGACAGGTCGGCGATCGCGCTGGCGGTGTAGCGCACGGTTTCGTAACCCTGATTGAAGCGCCGGGCGCGCTGCATGCGTTCCATCAACTCGGCCGGCATCGGCTCGCCGGTCTGCCAGTGGCGGGCATGGCGGCGCAGCACTTCGGCTTCGTTGATCCAGTGTTCGAAGATCTGCGACGGCAACTCGACGAAATCGCGCAGCACCTGGGTGCCCGATAACCGGTCGAAGCGGACGTTGGACAGCAGCCCATGCAGCCCGTGGCCAAATTCGTGGAACAGCGTGCGGGCATCGTCCAGCGACAGCAGCGTGGGCTGGCCGACTGCGCCGCGCGCGAAGTTGTTGTTGTTGAGGATCACCGGCAACTGCCGAGCGCCACCCACGCTGCCGGTGCTGTCGACGCCGTTCCTGTTCTGCCAGCGAAGCGCATTCATCCAGGCACCGCTGCGCTTGCCGGGCCGCGCAGGGTTGTCCTGCAGGAAGACGCCGACCACTTCGCCGGCCGCATCGGCCACTTCGTAGGCCGCCACGTCGGGGTGGTAGACGGGCAGATCGTCGCGCTTCGTAAACCGCAAACCGAACAACCGTCCAGCGCAGTCGAATGCGGCCTGCACCACATTCTCGAGCGCGAAATACGGCTTGATCTCGGCATCGTCGACCGCGAACTGCTGGCGCCGCACCTTCTCGGCCCAGTACGACCAGTCCCAGGCTTCGAGCGGGTCGATGCAACCTTCGGCCTGCATCACCTGCAGCAACGCGGTGCGTTCGCGCTCGACCGCCTTCAGCGCCCGCGGCCAGACTTCGTCAAGCAAATGGCGCACGGCCTGCTGGCTGCCGGCCATGGTGTCGGTCAGCGCATGGTCGGCATAGCTGGTCTTGCCATGCAGCCGCGCCTGCTCGTTGCGCAGGCGCAGAATGTCGCGCGCCACTTCACGGTTGTCGTGCTCGCCGGCGTGCTCGCCGCGGCCGACCCACGCGCGCCAGACTTCTTCACGCAGATCGCGCCGCTCGGAGAACGCCAGGAACGGCATTACCGATGATCGCGAGAGCACCACCGCATGGCCCTCCAAGCCGCGTTCGCTTGCAACCTGCCGCAGATTGGCTCGCAGGTACTCGGGCAGGCCGGCCAGCGCAGCTTCATTCTGCAGCGGCAGGATCCAGGTGGACTCGTCGTGCAGCACGTTCTGCGCAAAACCCGTGGTCAGGCGCGCCAGCTCCTGCATCACCTCGGCATGGCGCTGGCGTTGCGGCGCTGCCAGCAAGGCTCCAGCGCGAACGAAATCCAGGTGCACACGCTGCAGCAGGCGCAACGACTCGCCATCGGGCGCCACGGCCGCGTTCGTTGCGCCTGGCTCGGCCGCTTCCATGACCGCCTGCAGGCGCTTGAACAGCGCCTCATCGGTGTAGACCGCGCTGTGGTGTGCGGCCATCGGCGCGGCCACCCTTCGCTGCACGGCCTGCAGCGCGTCGTTGGTGGCCGATGCGGTCAGCGAATAGAAGGTGGCTGCCACCCGCGCCAGCCGCCGGCCCGCGCGATCGAAAGCGGCCACTGTGTTGTCGAAATCGGGCGCCGCCACGTTCTCGGTGATGGCCCGCAACTCGTCGCGGTGCTGCTGCATCGCAGCACGCAAGGCCGGCTCGAAATCCCCCGGTTCGATGCGATCGAAGGGCGGCAGGCCATGCAGCGTTTGCCAGTCCTGCAGCAGCGGATTGGCCCGCGAAGTCAGAAGATGGGAGTCAGTCGAGCTCAATTTTTTTCACGCTTGATCGCGGTCTCGTCGTCTTCACGGTAGCGCCGGTCCGAACAGGCCGCTAGCCAGGCCGACCGGTCCGATTCCAGCCCTGGACCGTCCTGGTTCCAGGCCTGGTTGCGCTCGTTCCAGGCACTGACCTTGGTGTCGAGCGCGGTGGCCTTGGCGTTGTAGAGCTTCACGGCGTCGCCGCTCTGGGTGGTCAGGCGGGTTTTCTTGGTGTCGAGGTCCTGGCGTTGCTTTTGCAGCTCTTCACTCTCGGCATTGATGTCCTGGCGCTCCCTCTCGGCTGCCGCGCCGCGGCTGCTGCCGCTGCTGTTGCCGGCCGCAAATTCGGCCACGCGCTTGTTGAATGCGTCGACGCGGCTCGAGTAGGTCTTCATCTCGCCAGCCAGCGTTTCGATCTCTTTTTTGGCGGTGTCGATAGGCTCGCGGTCAGTGCGCAGCGCCTGTTGGTCGACGACGATGGCCTGCTTGTCGGCATCGAGCAATGCACGCATCTTCTCGTACGCATCGATGCGGGCGCGGATGTCTTCCTCGCGCTTGAAACAGGCGCGCAATTCGTCACGCGTCAGGATCGGTCCGCCACCGCTGCCGATCACGCCCTTGGCGGCCGCGGAAGCCGGCTTCGACGCCTTCGCTGGCTTGGCCTGCGGCACCACGATCGAAGGCGCGGTCTGCGCGGTCGCCAGGATGCAGGTCACGCAAAGCGCCAGCGCGGCGCCGAGGGTCTTGGGCTTCAGAGTCGGGCTGATGTTCATAGGGGCGTCGTGCGAGGAGTGCGGGGGCGGGATGCCTCGGGGCGTCGATGATGCCACCGGGTCGTGCCTGGGTCCGGCAAGCCGTCCCGAAGTCCGGCCTGTGGCACAGTGCACCCACACCCTGATCAGACAATGCCGACTCCCCTTGCCCTTTCCAAATCGCATTCCCGAGCAGCGCGCGCCCGGCGCCGTTGCGCCCGGCCGGACGGCTTCTGATGGCCATCAAGGCCACGGTCTACAAGGCGACCTTGCAGATCGCCGACATGGACCGATCGCTGTATGCCACCCACGCGCTGACGCTGGCCCGTGAACCCTCGGAAACCGACGAACGTCTGATGGTGCGGCTGCTGGCCTTCGGATTGCACGTGCCGGCCGACGACCACGACGGCGCGCTCACCTTCGCCCGCGGTCTGACCGAGAACGACGAACCGGCGCTGTGGCAACGCAGCCTGGCCGGCGACCTGCGGCAATGGATCGAGGTCGGCCAGCCCGACGACCGCAAGCTGGTTCGGGCCTGCGGCCGTGCCGACCGCGTCTGCCTCTACACCTATGGCCATTCGGCTGCAGTGTGGTGGGCCGGCATCCAGACCAAGCTGACGCGGCTGTCGAACCTGGAGGTCTGGC
>JBDSMV010000479.1:0-3300 GCA_039915715.1 Rubrivivax sp.
GGCGGTGGATGTGCGCCAGCGCCGCGTCGCTGAAGGGCAGTCCCTTGCCCGGCCCGGCCACCGACAACCGGTGGCGGATGTACAGCCCGGTCTCTTCGGCGCTCAGCGCGCCCAGGTGGAAGCGCGCCACCACTCGCTGCGCCAGTTGTTCCAGACCGGGCCGCGCCAGCATGTCGCGCAGTTCGGGTTGGCCAATCAGAACGATCTGCAGCAGCTTGCGCTCGGTGGTTTCCAGATTGGTCAAGAGACGCAGCTGCTCCAGCACATCGGCCGACAGGCTCTGCGCTTCGTCGATCACCAGCACCGCGCGGCGGCCTTCGGCATGCTTCGTGAGCAAAAACGCATTCAGCGCGTCCACATGCGCCTTGAGGCCGTGAGCGTCGGCCGGCGCGTCGATGCCGAACTCGCCGCAGATGGTCTGCAGCAGCTCGGCCACGGTCAACTTCGGGTTGACGATGTAGGCCAGGTCCACATGCGGTGGCAACTGCTCCATGAAGGCGCGGCAAACGGTGGTCTTGCCGGCACCGATCTCGCCCGTCAGAAGCACGAAACCACCGCCGCCTTCCAGGCCGTAGAGCAAATGCGCCAGCGCTTCGCGGTGTTGGTCGCTCAGGAACAGGAAGCGCGGGTCGGGCGCGATCGAGAACGGCTCCTGGCTCAGCCCGAAGAAGGGTGCGTACATGACGAAAGGATATCCGCCGCCCCGCACGCGCCGGCCAGCTCGGCGGCCCGCGATTGTCGGCGCCGTCGTCGGCTGCCGAACGGGCTGACCTGCGAACTGCCACTGCTTCGGCGAAGGGAATCCCCTCACCCGGCTCCGTTCGACGCCACCAAAGCCGGCGCCACAATGACCGCCATTCGGACAATCGGTGCTTGCCGCTGCGGCGCGACGCCACCACAGGAGACAAGAGATGAACGGTCAGATGATGCAGATGCCGCTGCTGATCTCCAGCCTGATCACCCATGCCGAGCGCCACCACGGCGAACGCGAAGTGGTGTCGCGCCGGGTCGAAGGTGACATCCACCGCACCACCTATCGCGAGTTGGCCAAGCGCTCACGCCAGTTGGCCAAGGCACTGGCCACACTGGGTGTCAAGGACAACGACCGCGTTGCCACGCTGGCCTGGAACGGGTATCGCCACATGGAGCTGTACTACGGCGTCAGCGGCTCCGGTGCGGTGCTGCACACCCTGAACCCGCGGCTGCACCCGGACCAGGTGGTCTACATCGCTGGCCACGCCGAGGACCAGGTGCTGTGTTTCGACATGACCTTCTGGCCGCTGGTGAAAGCGGTGGCCAGCAAGTTGTCGACCGTGCGCCATCTGGTGGCGATGACGGACGCTGCGCACATGCCGAGCGATGTGCCCGACGGCATGACCTTGCTGTGCTACGAGACCCTGCTCGAAGCCCAGGACGATGCCTACGACTGGCCCACCTTCGACGAAAACCGGGCCAGCTCGCTGTGCTACACGTCGGGCACCACCGGCAACCCCAAGGGCGTGCTCTACAGCCACCGCAGCACCGTCCTGCACACCTTCGCGATCGCCCTGCCCGACTCACTGAACCTGTCAGCCAACGACACCGTGCTGCCGGTGGTGCCGATGTTCCACGTCAACGCCTGGGGCCTGCCGTATGCAACCTGCATGGTGGGCGCGAAGATGGTGTTTCCGGGGCCGGGGCTGGACGGCAAGTCGCTGTATGAGCTGTTCGAGTCCGAACAGGTCACGCTGTCGGCCGGGGTGCCGACGGTGTGGCAGGGGCTGTTGGCGCACATGGATGCCGGTGGCCTGAAGTTTTCTTCGATGCGCCGCACCGTGATCGGCGGCTCGGCCTGCCCGCCGGCCATGCTGCGCACTTTCGGCGATGTCTACGACGTGCAGGTGATGCACGCCTGGGGCATGACCGAAATGAGCCCCGTGGGAACCGCCTGCGCCCTCAAACCCAAACATCAGAAGCTGTCGGCCGACGAAAAATACACTGTCATGGCCAAGCAGGGCCGCCTGGTTTACGGGGTCGACTTGAAGACGGTCGACGAGCAGGGCGCCGAGATCCCGTTCGGCAGCGAGACGTCGGGCGACGTGCTGGTGCGCGGACCCTGGATCGCCACCGGATATTTCAAAGGCGAAGGTGGCGACCCGCTGGTGCACGAAGCCGGCGGCGACTGGTTCCCGACCGGCGACGTGGCGCGCATGGACGCCGACGGCTACATGCAGATCACCGACCGCAGCAAGGACGTGATCAAGAGCGGTGGCGAATGGATCGGCTCGATCGACCTGGAGAACATCGCCATGGCACACCCCGCTGTGGCAATGGCGGCCTGCAGTGCCGCGCACCATCCAAAGTGGGACGAACGGCCGCTCCTGGTGGTGGTGAAGAAGCCCGGTACCGAGCTCTCGCGGGAAGACCTGCTGGCGTTCTTCGATGGCAAGATCGCCAAATGGTGGACCCCGGACGATGTTGTCTTCGTCGAGGCCATTCCGCTCGGCGCCACCGGCAAGATGCAGAAGAACAAGCTGCGTGAGCAATTCAAGGAGCATGTGTTGCCGACGGCTTGACGCGCGAACGGCCATGCACCCCATCCGCCTTGCGTTTGTTTCCTCCCTTGCCGTCGCCGCAAACACCGTCATTGCCATCGCTGCCTCGGCCCAACCCGGGGCCACAACCCCTGTGATCACACCCCCGGTGGCCGACATCGTCAATGTAGAGACGGTGCTGCACGGCGTCACCTGGGTCGACCCGTACCGCTGACTCGAGGATGTCAAGTCGCCGCGTGCGCAGACCTGGTACCGCGGCCAGGCCGAAGCGGTCTACGGCGTCGTGCAGATGCCGGGTGACCGCATCTACTACATGAAGCGCGGCGAGGGCCACAACCAGTACAAGCTGGTGATGCGCCAAGGTCTGGGTGGCGCCGAGAAGGTGCTGGTCGACCCCGAAGCCGAGGCACAGCGCACCGGCATTCCCCACGCCGTGAATCACTTCATGCCCTCGTGGGACGGCCGTTGGTTGGCTTTTGGCCTTTCGGCAGGCGGCTCCGAGGATGCTTGGCTGGTGGTGATGGACCTGGCCAGCGGCAAGACGGTGGGGTCACCGATTCCGCGGGTGCACGAAGACCTGGTCCACTGGCTGCCCGACAGCCGTTCACTGACCTTCAACCAGCTGCAACCCCCGCAACCCGGCGCCCCGGCCACCGACGCCTACAAAGACAGTCAGGTGATGTGGTTGCGGCCGGGCGAGCCACCGAAGCCGGTCTTCGGCCGCGCGGCGACACCCGGGCTGGGCCTGGAGCGGCTGGAGGTGGCG
>JBDSMV010000004.1:0-13548 GCA_039915715.1 Rubrivivax sp.
GACGCCATTGCTCGTTGCCGTCGACGCGCACCGTCATCTGGTGCCAGCCGCTGCCGTCTTCGCAATCGGCACCCAGCACCACGGTGGTGGCGCAGGCGATCTCGAAACGGCGCTCGATGCGGGCGTCGGCCGGGATCGAGAGCGTGGCGCTGGCGTCATCGCCGGCATCGACGGACCAACGCTCGGGCGGGTCGGCCGTGGCGATTGCGGATTTATGGGGTGAGGCTGGCATGTGTCGATAGGATACAAAGCCCGTCGATGGCGTGGCCACGCCGCGCCGCGGGTGGGGTGCCGGCCCCGACGGGAACGGCCTCGGGTGTAAGACGCGGCGCCTCTCCGCCGACCGACACCCTGGCGGCAGCCGCGCCTGTTCGCACCCCGCTTTTCGCCTACTTTTCGCCTTCCTTCTCATCGCTCCCACGCTGTTTCTGGAGTCCCTTTCGATGCATGCCACCCTGCCGCTGCTGGCCGCCACCGACTTTCCCGCACTGCGACGCCGCAGCCTGCAGACCTTGCAGGTCAACCTGGGCTACAAGTGCAACCAGAGTTGCCTGCACTGCCATGTCAATGCCGGGCCCAACCGCACCGAGATGATGGACGCGGCCACCGCCGACCTGGTGCTGGAGGTGCTGCGGGTGCGCAAGGTCGAAGTGCTGGACCTGACCGGTGGCGCGCCGGAGCTGAGCCCGCACTTTCGCCGGCTGGTCCGCGGCGCCCGGGCGTTGGGCGTGCGCGTGATCGACCGTTGCAACCTGACGATCCTGTCCGAGCCCGGGCACGAAGACCTGGCCGAGTTTCTGGCTGCCGAGGGCTGCGAAGTGGTGGCGTCGATGCCCTGCTACTCGCCCGAGAACGTCGACCGCCAGCGCGGCGAAGGCGTCTTCGACCTCAGCATCAAGGGCCTGCAGGCGCTCAACGCGCTGGGCTATGGCAAACCGGGCACCGGGCTGGTGCTGAACTTGGTCTACAACCCGCAGGGCGCTTCGCTGCCACCGCCGCAGGCCCCCCTGCAGGCCGACTACGAGCGCGAACTGTCCAAGCACTTCGGCATCGTCTTCAACGAGCTGTTCGCACTCACCAACATGCCGATCCAGCGCTTCGGCAGCACCCTCGTCAGCAAGGGCACCTTTCGCGGCTACATGGACCTGCTGAAGGGTGCCTACCAGGCCCACAACCTGGCGACCGTGATGTGCCGCGACATGGTCAGCGTCGACTACCAGGGCGACATCTACGACTGCGACTTCAACCAGATGCTGGGCCTGCCGGCGCGCATCGGCACGGCCACGGGCGCCACCACGTCGCGCCCGCACCTGCGCGCGTTGCTGACCGCCGGGGGTGCGGGCGACGCGATCCGCGTGGCCGACCATTGCTATGGCTGCACCGCCGGCCAGGGCAGCAGTTGCGGCGGCGCGCTGGACGCACCCGCACCCCTGTCGCAGGCGGCCTGAGGCTGCCGCGCGCCCCGAAGCGCAGCCGGACCGGTTGCTGATGCTGTCGATCGTGGTGCCGATGCTCGACGAGGCGGACGGCATCGGGGCCGCGCTGCAGGCGCTGCAGCCGCTGCGCGCGCGTGGGCACGAAGTGATCGTGGTCGACGGCGGCAGCCGCGACGGCAGCCCCGGGTTGGCGGCGCCATTGGCCGATGCGGTGCTCACATCGGAGCGCGGTCGGGCGTTGCAGATGAACACCGGTGCGGCTCGCGCCCGGGGTCAGACGCTCCTCTTTCTGCATGCCGACACCACGCTGCCGCCGCTGGCCGATGCCGCCATCGACGCAGCGCTGCTGCGCGGTGCGCGCTGGGGCCGCTTCGATGTGTGCATCGTCGGCCGCTCGCGCTGGTTTCCGGTCATCTCGGCCTTCATGAACCTGCGTTCGCGCTGCAGCGGCATCGCCACCGGCGACCAGGCGCTGTTCGTGCAGGCAACCCTCTTCAGGCGGCTGGGGGGCTTTTCAGAGCAGCCGCTGATGGAAGACGTGGCGCTGTCGCGTCGCCTGAAATTCGATTCGCCGCCGGCTTGTCTGAAAGAGCGGGTGCTCACATCAGGGCGGCGCTGGGAGAGCCGCGGCGTGTGGCGCACGATCTGGTTGATGTGGACCCTTCGCTACCGCTACTGGCGCGGCGCAACGCCCGAATCCCTGGCGCGGGCCTACCGGTGACAGCGCCCGCTGACCCGCAGCCGGGTCCGCATCCGAAGGTGACTGGAGCTGCCACGCCCGGCGTCGATTCGGCCCCCCCGAATGCGGATGCTGCGCGCGGGTTTCGGATCGCACTGATGGCCAAGGCGCCGGTGGCCGGGCTTGCGAAGACCCGTCTGGCTCCCGCGCTGGGCGCGGCAGGGGCTGCTGCGCTGGCCCGGCGGCTGCTGGACCATGCGGTGGCGCAGGCCGCGGCGGCGCAGCCGGCATCCATCACCTTGTGGGTCGCGCCCGATGCCAGCCACCCGGCCTTCGCCGACGCCCACCGGCGGCACGGCGCGCGCTTGTGCCTGCAGCCCGCTGGCGACTTGGGCATGCGGATGACGCAGGTCTTCAGCGCCGGCTTCGCCGTGCCGGCCGCGCGGGACCGGGCCGAAACGGCGGCCCTGCCGCTGCTGCTGACCGGCACCGACGCGCCGGCGCTGGACGCTGCGATGCTGCAGCGCGCAGCGTCCGAGCTGGCGACCCACGACGCGGTCTTCGTGCCGGCGCTGGACGGGGGTTATGCCTTGGTGGGTCTGGCGCATGCCGCACCCGCACTGCTGACATGCCTGTTCGACGGCATGCAATGGAGCCACCCCGCCGTGATGGCGCAGACCCGCCAGCGCCTGCAGTCCGGGGGCTGGCGCCATGCCGAATTGCCCCCGGTGAGTGACATCGACGAACCGGCCGACCTGGCGCAGTTGCCGGCGGGTTTGATCGACGGAGCCGCCATGCCGGATTGAAGGAGCCTCATGGAGGTGGCCCCATCTGGCGGCCGGCCCCTGGCCGGACCCCGCCGGCGCGACGACAATTCGCGTTTTGCGGCCCACAGGCACCAACCCCTGACGACTCCTGAGATGAAGCCCTCACGTTCACTTCGCTCGCTGCGCTCCGCGCGGGCGCTCTCACCCTTCGGCACGGCTGGACGGCACTGATGCAGCACACACCCCCCCCGGCCCACGACGACACCGATCGCGCAGACAACGCAGTCAGCGCCGACCCGGCAGCGCCGACCCTGCCATCCCAGGGGTCACCCGAGTCGCCCGCGTCCGAAGTGCCGCCCGAGGCAAGGCCCGCGGTCGAGAGCGCCCAGGCGAGCGATGCGCTTGCGACTCCCACCGACGATGGCGACGTGGAGCGCGCTGATGCGGCCCCCGCCGCGGCTGCTGTTACGGACGCCGACGCGCCCACGGCTGCGCCCGCCGACGATCCCGTGATCGACGCCCAATCCGCGGTACCGACTGAAGCGCCAACCGGGGCCCCGCCAGACGCACCGACTGACGCACCAGTCGACGCACCGACCGACGCACCCGCCGACACGCCGGGCGCAAGCGAGGCCCCGGAAGCCGTCACCGCCTCGGGGCCTGCCGCCGCAGCCGCCACTGCAACCGCGACCGCTCCCAAGGTCCCGGACCTGGGCCCGGCAGCCTGCGCGGCGTTGCTCGCGCAACACTTTCCGCTGCTGTTCGGCGCCGGGGTGCACCTGCCGGTCAAGCTGCGCATCCAGGCCGACATCCAGGCGCGCGCGCCGGGGGTCTTCAGCCGCAAGTCGTTGTCGATCTTCCTCCACCGCCACACCACCGGCACGGCCTACATCAAGGCCTTGGTGGCGGCCACGCAGCGCTTCGACCTGGACGCGCAGCCGACCGGCGAGATTGCAGCCGAACACCGCGAAGCGGCCACCACTGAACTGGCGCGGCGGCGCGAGATCGTGCAGCAGCGCCGCAACGCCGAGCGCGATGCCCAGCGCAAGGCGCACGCCGGCCGGCGCCCTGCGGCAGCCACCGATGCGGCTGCCGCCGCGACGGTGCCGGAAGCAACTGCCGCGACCGCCGCAGCCGAAGGACCGGACGCCGCGGTGGCCGACCCGTCGCGCGCCACGCAAGCCCCGGCCTCCCCCGACGGGCGCTCCCACCCTCCACGCCGCGGACCCGAAGGCGGACGACCGCGCCGAGACGGCCGACGCCAGGGCGGGCCCGATGCCACCCCATCCGACCGCAAGCGCGGGCCCGATGCCGCGACTTCCGAGGGCCGGCCCGCTCGCCCGGATGCCCGCCGACCCGATGGCGCACCGAGCCTGCCTGAACACCGCGGCGCGCCCGCCGGCCGACCCCCGCGCCAGCGACCGCGCGACGACTCGAGCGCCCGCCCGGCGCCCGGCGCCGCAGCCGCTCGCCCACCATCCCGCAGCGAGCTGGATGCCGATGGCTTCTCCAGCCACGACACCGTGCTGAGCCCCGAAGCGCGGGCCGAACAACAGGCCCGCCGGGAACGCGCCACGCTGCTGCGCTCGTTCGAGAGCAGCCCCCTGTCACGCGCCAACTTCTGCGCCTTGAAGGGCCTGGATGTGAATGCGTTGGAGACCACGCTCGACCGGGCCTGGCACGAGCGCGAAGCGCGCTTCCAGAAGGAGCGGCCAGCCCGGGCGCCGGTAACCCCACCTGCACCTGCATCGGCCCCATCGCAGTCGCAGTCGCAGTCGCAACCCGAGACTCAGTCGACAGCTCCCGCAGCACCGTCCACCGAGACTCGATCCGAGTCGTCAACCGAACCCCCGACCGCAGCGCCCGTCGCGGACGTCGCTGTCCCGACCGCCATGCCAACCATCAACGCCCCCGAGGCCGAAGACCCCGTCAGCCCGCCGCGCTGAACTGCCCCTGCACCACCTGCAGCGCACGGCGCACCTGCTGCACCACGGCCGAGTCGCCGTGGGCGGCCAGCACCAGTTCGTGGGTGGCGCGGGTCATGCCCACGTACAAGAGCCGCAACGCCTCTTCTTCGCTCTCGCCGGGCATCGGCAGCGCTTGCACCCCGGCGATGAAGACATGGCGGAATTCGAGTCCCTTGGCGCTGTGCAGGGTCAGCAACCTGACGCTGTCGCGCGTCCAGTCGAAGCGTTTGAAGGCCACCGAGTTCATGGATTGAACCGCCACGTTCAGCCGGGCCAACGCGGCTTCCAGCGGCCGCATCAGGGCCCGGCTGCGGCACAGCACGGCGACCTCGCTGGCGGGAACGCCGGCGGCCAGCACCGCGGCGATGCGCTCGGCCACCAGCCGCGCTTCTTCGGTGCCGTGGGCGGCCGAGATCAGCACCGGCATCGGCCCGCGGCGGCCGGCGGTGGCCGGTTGCACACGCTGCATCAGGTCTTCATCGATCGATTCGACATCCCCCGCCAGCAACTGCTGCGCACAATGCATCGCCAGCGCCAGCACCTCGGCGGTGTTGCGGTAGTTCAGCCGCAGGATGCTGGTGCGGCCGCGCGCCTCGATGCCCACGCTGGCGAAATTGAACTTGCGGCGCCGGGTCTGGTAGATGCTCTGGGCGTCGTCATACAGCACCAGCAGACTCCTGGTTTCAGGCATCACCATGCGGGCCGCGATGCGCAGCCAGCCGTCCTGAAAGTCGTGGCCTTCGTCGATCAGCAGTGCCAGGTATTGCGAGCCCGGCACCCGGCCGCTGTCGACCGCGCGTTCGACCACGCTTGCCAAGGCGTCGAAGTAGGCGTCGCCCTTGAGGTCGCGCCGCAAGTCGAGCTGGTAGCTGCGCACCAGGTCCTGGCACCAGGCGTGGAAGGTGCGCACCACCACCACCCGGTCGTCGACCCCGCGCAGCCGCAACTGGTGGCCGATGCGGTCGGCCAGCGTGCGGTTGAAACACAGCACCAGGATTGGCTTGCCGAGATTGCTTGACGCGGCGGAGCTGGCCAGAAACTGCGCGCGGTAGATCAGGATCATGGTCTTGCCCGAGCCCGCCGCACCGTGGATCACGCGGTGGCCTTCGCCCAGGCTGCGGGCGATCTGCTCCTGCTGCAGATCCATCACCTGCAGCAGGTCGGGCAGGGCCGGCAAGGCCGGGCGAGGGGGGTCACCGGCGTGATCGGCAACGCTTCCGTCCCCATCGCCATCGAAGTCGAACGCGGTCTGGGCGTCGAGCCGCAGCTCCGGAAACAGGTGCCAGCGGATGCGGTCGCGCTGCGGCAGGGTCAGCGTGTGCGGATAGCTGACGCTGAACATGCCCCACAGCCGCTGCTGGAAAGCGGCCGCGTCGACGCCGTCGTCCAGGTCGTCGCGCAGCAGCGTGCGGCTGATCGGGAACAAGCTGTCGAAGTCGCTGCCTGCGACATCGGCACTGCACAGCGACGCCATCACCACGCCCCAGCCATACGGAAACAGGAGCCGCCCCGCAAACGCGCCGCTGTCGTGCACCAGCGCCGGGTCGTGCTCCATCAGCCGCACCAACTCCAGCGCGTAGTCGCGCGCCTGGCGCAACGGGTGCGCGACCGTGACGGGGCCCCGCGGGGTCTGCAGCACCACCGCATCGCGCGTGGCCGGCCCGAGCGTGCTGCGGCGCCAGTCCTTGACCTCCAGCAGCAACACGCCCCAGCGCGGGCTCAGCACCACGAAGTCGGGCTGGCGCGCACGCGGCCCAATCGGCACGTCGTGCCAGACCAGGTAGTCGTCTTCGAGGCAGCACTTGAGCTGGTGCAGCACACGCCGTTCACCGGCGTTGCAACGCGAATCGATCTGGCTCAGACCCTGCGGAAAGATCGCCATCTGCAAGGGTCGTCCAAGAGTGCGGACTGCGGACGCGGACTCACGCCGGTGCCGTCAGGCCGCTGTGCCGTGGCCAGCACTCCCGACCGGGGGCCGAGCGTCCGCGGCTTTCGTGATCTCGGTGGCACTGGCAGCGCGGTCCTCGATGCGCTGGCGCACCAGTTGCACATGGTGGCGCAGCGCGTACAGCTCGTTGGCATACGACAGCGGAACGCCGATGTGTTCGGTTTGTTCGTCGATGCGGGAGATCTCGGCCCGCAGCGCGTCGTAGGGCGGGCTCGGCCGCTCCAGCGCATGTTCGACCGCGCGCAGGTTGGCATACCAGCGGTAGATGCGTGAGCGCAACCGCATCGTCACCAATGGCGGCAGCACGCGCGACAGCGGAATCATCACCGCCACCAGCGGCAGCACCACGATCCACATGCGGTCGATGAAGTTGGCAACCCAGAACGGCAGGTAGCGCTGCAGCAGCGGCACGCCGTCGCGGTAGAAACGCGCGGCCTCGGGGGCCAGTGGCAACTCCGAGGCACCGGCGTTCGGGAACTCGCCCATGCTGTTGAACCAACCGGCTTCGCGATGGGCCTGCTGCGACGCCTGCACCAGCAGTTGCACCAGCGCCGGGTGCAGGTTGCGCCGCACCACCAGCGATGCCGTGGCCGCCACCAGCCGCACGTCGTGCGCCGGTCGGTCGGCTGCCAGGTCGACGATGCCGCGCGGCAACGTGGTCGCGCGCAGGAAGGCGAAGCGGCGCGCATAGGCCTCGGCCTGGTTGAATTCGAACAGCTTCACGCCCGGCGTGGTCAGCAGGTAACGCACCATCGGCGAGTCCGCCGCCGCCACCATCAAGACCGCATCGGTGCGGCCGGCTACCAGATCCAGCGCGCCTTGCACCGGGGTCTGCACACCGAAAGTGATCTGATCCGCATCGAGCTGGTTGGCCTGTAGCAGCTGCTTGAACAGCGGCCTTGCACCACCGCCTTCGGGGCCGATGTTGAGGCGCCAGCCGGCCAGTTGCGCCAGGTTCGTCAACTGCGGCGGCTCGGAAGGCACGGGTGGCTCGGCGGGCCGACCGCGGGGCCCGCGCTGAACAGACCGCCCGGGTTCGGCCGCTGGCGGCGGCGCCAGCAACCGGCCCGCGGCGGACTCGCTGTAGAACAGCCACACCGGCTCATAGGCGACATGGCCCAGCGATTCGATCGCGCGCTTGTCCTGGTCGGCATCGAACTCGGCGACCCCGCTTTGCAGAAAGGCAGCGTCGATGCCGGAGCCCGCGTCGCGCAGCAGCTTCAGGTTCTCGCTCGACCCCTGCGTGGTGCGCAGCGCCACCGTCACGCCCTGGGCCTGCAACAACGGCAGGTAGCGTTTGGCGAATTCGATGTAGGCACCCTTCTCCGGGCCCGCGGCGATCACGAGGTGCTTGGTGGGCGTCGGGTCCAGCACCTTCCAGGCTCCGTATGAGGCCAGCGCCAGGCCGACGAACATCAACGCCACCACCAGCGGGCCGGCGCCGACGATGGCCTCCCAGGTGCGGGCGGCCAGCGAGCGGCGGGGGGTGATCGCATCCATGGCGGAAACGATAGCGTGCAATTGCGCCCCGGCGCCCGTGCCGCGTCGGTCCCCCGGGCGACCGGGTCCGCCCTACGATCACGCCCGCCCGCCGACTTCGGACCGAACCGATGACCACCGACCCCACCGCAGCGCCTGCGACCTTCCTCTACTTCGCCTACGGTTCGAACCTGCTGACCCGCCGCCTGCGAGAGCGCACACCCTCGGCGCGCAAGGTGGGCGTGGGCGTGCTGCGCCAGCACACGCTGCGTTGGCACAAGGCGGCCACCGACGGCTCGGGCAAGTGCGACGTGGTGCCGTGCAGCCATGACGGTGCGGATTCCGCGGCCGCCGACGGCGAGGTCCATGGCGTGGTGTGGGAGATCGACCGCTGCGACAAGCCCGCGCTGGATGCCGCCGAAACACTCGGAGTCGGCTATGGCGAACGCGAACTCGACGTCGAGATGGACGACGGCCGCCTGCTCCGGGCCTGGGCCTACATCGCGCTCAAGACCGACGCGGGGTCGGTGCCCTACGACTGGTACCACGCCCTGGTGCTGGCCGGTGCGCGTGAACAGGCTTTGCCGCCCGCTTATCTGAGCCGGCTGGAAGCGGTACTGACCAAGGTCGACGAGGACCGCAGCCGCTCACAGCGGCACTTCGGGTTGACCTCGCCGACCGAGCCCTGACGCTTCCGGGGCCGTCACTCTCACAGATCCAGGAACGGCTCCGGCGTCTGCATCGCGGCCTCGAAGGCCTGCACATAGCGCCCCACGTGCAGCCCGTCCATCAACGCGTGGTGCACTTCCACCGACAGCGGCATCCACAGCCGCTGGCCGCTGCGGTTGGCGCTGGATTCAGCCGTCACTTCGGCATCCACACGACCGAACGCGATCTTCGGAATCGAGTCGGTGGCACGGCCCTCACGGCGCCAGTTGCGGGCATGCGAGAAGCTCGTGAAGTGGATCCACGGCAAGGTCGTGAAGTGGATCACCGCCACATCGTCCAGCCGCGGGTCGAACAGCGCCTGCGGGTTGCGGGCCGCAGCCAGGGCCGCCGCGCCTTGGGCGGCGAAGTCGGCATACCGCGCGTGCGGCTCCAGATAGGCGAAGCCGAAGCTGTCGTCGTCGCGCAGCACGGTCAGACCGGCGCGCAGGCTCGGGTGAATGCGCACGCGCGGTTCGGCGCTGCTGCCGGGTCGGCCGTCGCCGGGCGTGTCTTCGATCCGATATCGAAACGACTCGATGTCGTTGGCCAGTTGAAGGGCGATCCGATGGCAGGCCAGCGAGAAGCTGCCGCCGGCAGCGCGTTTGGCGGCGGCCTTGAGCCGCGTCACGTCGACCCGCGTGCAGACGTTGAAGAACGGCTTGTCGAAGTCGCGAAAGTAGGCGTGGGCCTCGCGCCGCGGCCAGGTGGCAAGGTCCAGATAGAGCGGCGTCGGCAGCATCGAAAGCGGGAGTGCAGATGGCGGCGGGCCAGCATATCGCGCGCCGCCGGCACGCTTACAGTGCCGCCATGCAGATCCAGATCGAACCCGGCGTGCACCTGTACATCGACATCGAAGGCTGCGGCCTGGTGCCCGACGGCACGACGATGCGCGAGAAGCCCACGTTGATCCTGCTGCACGGCGGGCCGGGCTTCGACCACAGCGCGTTCAAGCCGCTGTTCAACCGCCTGGCCGATGTAGCGCAGCTGGTCTATGTGGACCACCGCGGCCATGGCCGCAGCACGCCGCGCCCGGCAGCCGAATGGACGCTGGACATCTTTGCCGACGACATCGTGCGGCTGTGTGAGGTGCTGGGGATCGTGCGGCCGATCGTGCTGGGGCAGAGCTTCGGTGGCTTCGTGGCGCAGCGCTATCTGGCGCGTCATCCGGCGCATCCAGCCAAGGTGATCCTGTCCAGCACGTCGCACCACATGGGGCTCGACCGCAAGCTGGCGATGTTCGAGCAGCTGGGCGGCACACCGGCGCGCAATGCGGCCGAGGCCTTCTGGGACCACCCCGGACCCGACACCTGGGCAGCCTACGAGACGCTGTGCCGGCCGCTCTACAACACCACGCCATCGTCGGACCCCGACGCCAAGGCGCGGGCGCATTTCACGCCCGAGATCCTGTTCGATTCGGCCGCCGGCGAGATGCACACGCTGGATTTGCGGCCCGGGCTGGCGGCCGTGCAATGCCCGGTGCTGGTGCTGGCCGGCGACCAGGACCCGGTGACGCCGCTGGAAGATGCGGCTGAGATCGCCGCTGCGATTCCGCCGCCGTGGGGCCGGCTGGCGACCGTGGCCGACGCCGGCCACGGCACCTGGCGCGACCGCCCCGAAGCCGCGCTGGCGCTGCTGCGCGACTTCATCGTCCACACGGGCGACTGACGCACGGGCGACTGACGCACGGCAAGTTCGGGCTCAGGCGTGCGGTGCGGCGGCCTTGGCCATCTGCACCGAGGCGGCGCCGGGGCCGGCGCTGTTGCCAGCTGCGCTGCTGCCGGTTGCCAGGTGGTCGATGCCGCCCAGCATCGCCAGGGTCATCAACGCAGCGAGGGCGAAGGCCGGCAGGCCGTTGGAGCGCTTGAGGCCGGCGCGGCTGTGAGCCGGGCTCTGGGTCTGCGCTTGGGTGTTGGCGGTGCGGTTCATGGTGTGTCCTTTCGGTAAGGGTGGGTGAGCGGTCGGTGAGTCGATGGCTGGACTGTGCCGACGTGGTCCGTTCGCCGCGAGCGCGTTGCGACGAACCCCTCCGACACCGCCATGAAACGCAATCAGCGCCGACGAACCGTGGCCGCTGTGCCAGCAGGCGACGCACGAGCAATGCAAGAGGGCCCGCCGACCGCGCCGTTAGACTGACCGCCCTCGTCAGGCGCCGGTCGTTGCGCGAGCTCGCTTCCCCCTTCGCTGCACCCCCGAACCCCGTCCATGGCCGCTGCCACCCCCCCCGCGAAAGCGCCGCCCGCATTCGAGCTCAAGAGCACCACGCTGAGCCTGCTGGCGTTCACCCTGAAGACCGCCGATCTGGCTGTGCTGGGCAGCGCGCTGCAAAGCCAGACGGCCGACTCGCCGGGGCTCTACGAGCACGAAGCGGTGGTGGTGGACCTGTCGCAGGTGCAGAGCGCGGCCGTCGACGGTGCCGATGCCACCCCCGACCTGCCTGCGCTGCTGGGCCTGTTGCGCAGCCACGGGCTGGTGCCGCTGGGCGTCAAGGGCGGCAGCGCCGCGCAAACCGCGGCGGCCCTGGAATGCGGGCTGGTAGAGGCGCCCGATCTGGCGCCGGCGCCGTTGCGGTCGGCGAAACCGACGGCACCGGTGTCGGCGCTTGCACCGGCACCGCAACCCGGCTCGGAATCGTCCGCAGCAGACGCAGCCCCCGCGGCGCCCACGGCCGAAGCCCCGCAAGCGTCGATACCGATGCCTGCACCCGACGCCGCGCCTGCGCCTGCCAGCACCAATCCAGCCCCGACGATGGTGGTCTCACGCCCGCTGCGCTCGGGCCAGCAGGTCTATGCGCGCGGCGGCGACCTGGTGATGCTGGCGGCCGTCAACGACGGCGCCGAGGTCATCGCCGATGGCTCGATCCATGTCTATGCCCCGTTGCGCGGCCGCGCGGTGGCAGGCGCCCGCGGCGACACCCAGGCCCGCATCTTCGCCACCCACATGCAGCCGCAGCTGGTGTCGATCGCCGGCACCTACCTGACCATCGAAGACGACCTGCCGGCCGACATCAAGGGCCGGCCGGCCCAGGTGCGCCTGGAAGTCGGGCGGCTGGTGTTCGAGCCGCTCGCCCGAACTGGCGGCCGAGACGGCTGACCCCGTTGGCCGCTCCCCAAGATCAATCCCGAACGTTTCACTAAAGGACCACCCACGTGGCCAGAATCATCGTCGTCACCTCCGGCAAAGGCGGCGTTGGCAAAACCACCACCAGCGCCAGCTTCGCAGCCGGTCTGGCGCTCAAGGGCCACAAGACCGCGGTCATCGACTTCGACGTCGGGCTGCGCAACCTGGACCTGATCATGGGCTGCGAGCGGCGCGTGGTCTACGACCTGATCAACGTGATTCAGGACGAAGCCAAGCTCACGCAGGCCCTCATCAAGGACAAGCAGGTCGACACCCTGCATGTGCTGGCCGCGTCGCAGACCCGCGACAAGGACGCGCTGACGCAGGACGGAGTCGAACGGGTGCTGAACGAGCTGGCGGCGATGGACTTCGAGTACATCGTCTGCGACTCGCCGGCCGGCATCGAAACCGGCGCCATGATGGCGATGCACTTCGCCGACGAAGCGCTGGTGGTGACGAACCCCGAAGTCTCGTCGGTGCGCGACAGTGACCGCATCCTCGGCATGCTCGGGTCCAAGACCAAGCGCGCCATCGAAGGCACCGAGCCCATCAAGGAACACCTGCTGGTGACGCGCTACAACCCGGGCCGCGTGCAGGGCGGGCAGATGCTGTCGATCACCGACATCGAAGAGATCCTCCGCATCCCGCTGATCGGCGTGATCCCCGAAAGCGAAGCCGTGCTGGACGCATCGAACCAGGGTCTCCCGGCGATCCACATGACCGACAGCGACGTGGCCGAGGCCTACAAGGATGTGATCGAGCGCTTTCTGGGCAACGAGCGCCCGATGCGCTTCACCACCGCGCAGAAGCCCGGCTTCTTCAAACGCATGTTCGGGGGGGGCTGAAGCGATGTCGTTGCTGAGTCGCCTGTTCGGCGAAAAGAAGAAGACCGCCAGCATTGCCAAGGAGCGGCTGCAGATCATCCTGGCACACGAGCGCGGTGGCCGCGCCAAGGCGCCCGACTACCTGCCCGCGCTGCAGCGCGAATTGATCGCCGTGATCAGCAAGTACGTGTCGGTGCGGCCCGAAGACATCGAAGTCACGCTGGAACACCAGGACGACATGGATGTGCTGGCGGTGAAGATCGAGCTGGCCGAGAAGAAGTGAGCGCGCGGTGAGTGCGGGTGGCGTCGGTGGCGTTGAGGAAGCCACGGGCGCTGTCGCCGATGTTGCTTTCGACGCCGCTTCGACAACTGTCCCCAGCGCTGCACTCGTGCTGTTCTCTGGCGGGCAGGACAGCAGCACCTGCCTGGCGTGGGCCTTGCAGCGCTACGAACGCGTCGAGACCGTGGCCTTCGACTATGGCCAGCGCCACCGCATCGAGCTGACGCAGCGGCTGGTGGTGCGCGATGCATTGCGGTCGTTGAATCCGCGATGGGACGAACGGCTGGGCGACGACCGCCTGCTCGACCTGTCGGTGCTGACCGCCATCGGCGGCAGCGCGATG
>JBDSMV010000005.1:0-9240 GCA_039915715.1 Rubrivivax sp.
GCCGGTCACGATCTTCAAGTTTGCGATGAGCCCCTACGAGAACTGGCGCGAACTGGCCTGGGCCGGTGTCTTCATCATCACTGTGGGCGTGCTGTTGTTGAATATCACTGCCCGGCTGCTGTTTCGCAACAAGCACTGACTGGACTGGACCCGAACATGGACACGAAGGTCGCAACGGCCGCACTCGACACCATCCGCGAGAAGGCGAAGGTCACGGTGCGTGACCTGAACTTCTATTACGGCGGTTTTCAGGCGCTGAAGCACATCAACCTGGACATCCCGGAGAACAAGGTCACCGCCTTCATCGGGCCCTCGGGTTGCGGCAAGAGCACGCTGCTGCGCACCTTCAACCGCATGTTCGAGCTCTATCCCGAACAGCGCGCCGAAGGCACGATCTTGCTGGACGGCGAAGACGTGCTGAGCAAGAAACTCGACGTGTCGCTGGTGCGCGCCAAGATCGGCATGGTGTTCCAGAAGCCGACGCCGTTCCCGATGTCCATCCACGACAACATCGCTTTTGGCGTCAGGTTGTTCGAAGCCCTGCCGCGGGTCGAGATGGACGAGCGGGTCGAATGGGCGCTGAAAAAGGCGGCACTCTGGAACGAGGTCAAGGACAAGCTGTCGCAAAGTGGCTCGGGCCTGTCTGGCGGGCAGCAGCAGCGGCTGTGCATCGCCCGGGGCATTGCGATCAAACCCGAGGTGCTGCTGCTGGACGAACCCTGCTCGGCACTCGACCCCATCAGCACCGGCAAGATCGAAGAACTGATCCACGAGCTGAAAGCCGACTACACCGTGGTCATCGTGACCCACAACATGCAGCAGGCTGCGCGCTGCAGCGATTACACCGCCTACATGTACCTGGGCGATCTGGTCGAATTCGGTCCCACGTCCGAGCTCTTCATGAAGCCGAAGAAGAAGGACACCGAGGACTACATCACCGGCCGCTTCGGCTGAGGGAGCTTTTGATGAGCGACAAACACCTGTCGACGCAGTTCGATGCCGAGTTGAGTGGCATTTCCAACCGAGTGCTGGAAATGGGCGGGCTGGTCGAGTCGCAGATCGAGCAGGCGCTCTACGCGCTGGCGCAATTCAGCGGCGAGATCGCCACCACCGTGCTGCAGAAGGAAGAGCGTGTCAACCAGATGGAAGTCGAGATTGACCGCGACCTGTCGGCGATCATCGCCCGCCGCCAGCCCACCGCGCGCGACCTGCGGCTGTTGATTGCCGTCAGCAAGACGATCGCCAACTTGGAGCGCGTCGGCGACGAAGCCGCCCGCATCGCGCGCACCGTGCAGCGGCTCATCAACACCGGTGTGTCGTCGCGGCTTCGGGTGCCGGTGGCCGATCTGCGCATCGAGGCCGACCTGGCGATCGCTCAACTGCGCAAGGCGCTCGACGCCTTCGCTCGCCTGGACACCGTGCGCGCACTGGAGGTACTGAAGCAGGACGACCAGATCGACCGCGAGTTCGACGGGCTGATGCGCAAGCTCATCACCTACATGATGGAAGACCCGCGCACGATCTCGTCCAGCATCGACCTGGTGTTCGTGGCCAAGGCGATCGAGCGGGTCGGCGACCATGGCAAGAACATCGCCGAAGCCATCATCTATGTGGTCAAGGGCACGGATGTGCGCCACACCCCGCTCGACGATGTCGAGAACGTGATCCGGTGATGTGGTGAGGCGAATGCGCACGGTGATGAGCAACAAATGATGAGCAACGAGCGATGAGCGTCGTGCTGGTGGTGGAAGACGAACCGGCGATCGCCGAGCTGATCGCCATCAACTTGCGACACGCTGGCTTCGAAGTTCGCCTGGCGGCCGATGCCGACACGGCACAGCAGGAGATCGACCGTGTGTTGCCCGACCTGGTGTTGCTGGACTGGATGTTGCCGGGGCAGTCGGGCGTGGCACTGGCGCGACGCTGGCGCGCCGACGCGCGCACCCGCGGGTTGCCGCTGATCATGCTCACCGCCAGGGCCGACGAAGCCGACAAGATCGCAGGTCTGGACGCGGGCGCCGACGACTACCTGACCAAGCCGTTCTCGACCCAGGAGCTGCTGGCCCGGATCCGCGCGGTGTTGCGCCGCAAGGCACCCGAAGCGCTGGACACGGCGGTGGAGATCAGCGGCCTGCGGTTGGACCCGACCACGCGCCGCGTGACGCGCCGCGTCGACGACCTGAACCGCGAAGTCAAGATCGGTCCCACCGAATTCCGCCTGCTGCATTTTTTGATGACGCACCCTGAACGCGTCCACAGCCGCGCGCAACTGCTCGACAAGGTCTGGGGCGACCATGTGTTCATCGAAGAACGCACGATCGACGTGCATGTGAAACGGCTGCGGGAGGCGTTGGCGCCGGTGCAGTGCGCGGCGTTGATCGAGACGGTTCGCGGCGCGGGCTACCGGCTGACTCGACAGCTGGGCAGCCTGACTGCCTGACCGACCGAGGCCGCTGCGATGGGCTGGTGGTTCGTGCGCACCGTCGGTGCCATGCTGATGGTGCTGGCGGGCGCGATGATCGGCGCGGTGGGCGGCGCCTTGCTCCACCCCGAACTGAAGCTGCCGTTGGCCGGCCTGGGTGCACTGGCTGCGTTGGCAGGATTGGTCTGGCACGACTCCTGGCGTGGGCAGGACCTGATGGATTGGCTGCGCGGCCAGCAGGTCTCACAGGCGCCACGCGACACCGGGTTCTGGGGCGAGTTGGCCTACCGCATGGAAAAGACCTTGCGCGCGCGCGAGACGGGTATCCGCGACGAACAGAACCGTCTGGCGCAGTTCCTGTCGGCCATCGAAGCTTCGCCCAACGGCGTGTTGATGCTCGACCGCGACGACCGCATCGACTGGTGCAATTCGGTCGCCGCGCAGCACTTCGGGCTCGACCCGGTGCGCGACCGGCAACAGCGCGTCACCAATCTGGTCCGAATGCCGGCCTTCGTGGCGCACCTGCAGGCCGGCCGCCTGGAAGATGCGGTGGAGTTCAGCGGGCCGCTCGGGCGCACCACGCTGTCGGTGCTGGTGCGCCCGTATGGCAAGTCGATGAAGCTGGTGCTGTCGCAGGACATCACCGAGCGCGAGCGCACCGAAGCGATGCGACGCGATTTCATTGCCAACGTCTCGCATGAGATTCGCACCCCGCTGACCGTGTTGGCGGGCTTTGTCGAGACCCTGACCAAACTGCCGCTGACCGAGGTCGAACGCCAGCGCGTGCTGCTGTTGATGGAGCAGCAGACCAGCCGCATGCAGAGCCTGGTCGGCGACTTGCTGACGCTGGCGAAGCTCGAAGGCAGCCCGCGGCCGGGTCCGGACCGTTGGGTTTCGATGACCGGGTTGCTGCAGCGCGCGCGCGACGAGGCCGCAGCGTTGTCGGACGGGGGCCATGCGGTCGAGATCGCGGGTGCGATCGATGCCGAGGTGGCGGGCAGCGAAGCCGAGATCAACAGTGCCGTCACCAACCTTCTCATCAACGCGGTGCGTTACACCGGCAACGGCGGTCGCATCGAGGTCCGCTGGAACTGGCGCAGCGACGGCGGCGGCGAGGTGGTGGTCAGCGACACCGGCATCGGCATCGGCAAGGACCACCTGCCGCGCCTGACCGAGCGCTTCTACCGCGTCGACGGCAGCCGCTCACGCGACACCGGCGGCACGGGGCTGGGGCTGTCGATCGTCAAGCACGTGGCGCAGCGCCACGGCGGCGAGATCGAGATCGACAGCGAGCCGAACAAGGGCAGCACCTTCAAGATCGTGTTCCCCGCGATGCGGGTGCGCCGACTGTCCGTTGCCAGCGCCGTGGCTGCCTGATCGCCCGCGCCTCGAGCGGAATTGCTCTGGGTCCGCTCTGGGGCGGGTCAGCGACGGTAGACCAGGGTGGTTTCGTCGCGGTCACTGGGCCGCTGCAGGGTGGCCGCCAAGGTCCAGCCCGGCGGCGCAGGCGGTGTCGTTGGGCGCCGCACGACCAGCAGCAGTGTGTTGCAGGCCCCGGTGGGCGCTGCGGCCCCGGCGTCGACCCGCCAGCCACCGAAATACTCCAGCGCCGCCACCATCGCCGGTGCCAACCCCGGCGCGGAGATGCAGGCATCGGGTGCGATGTGGGCCGAAAGGCCCGCCACCAGGGCGCGCGGGCTGCGGGCGTAGTCTGCGAGCCGCAGACCCAGCGTCATCACCATCAGCCAGCACAGCGTCACCCCGGCGGCTGGTAGCACCAGGCTGCGCCACAGCACCTCGCGCTGGCGGCCGGTGCGCCAACGCACGAGCCACACCCAGGCCAACGATGCGACCGCTGCCAACCCGACCGCAATCCAAGAAATCTCCGGCACGAAACCCGGCACCAGCCGAGCCACGTTGGCCGCCGGCTTGGCGGGCACGCCGGCGTGCACCGACACCACCATTACCCAGCCGGTGACCGCGAAGGTCGAGAAAAAGATCATCGAGAACCAGTCGACCGCTGCGGCCGCGCCGCGCTTCAAGGTCGGGAGCGCGAAAGCGGCCAGCACGGCCGTTCCCGGCAGAGCCAGCAGCAATGCCCGGTCAGAGCCCGACATCGCGATGTTGGCTGCCAATGCGACCCCTACCGTAACCAGCGGCACCGACAGGTGGCGGTGCGTCAGATGGCGCCGCCAGCGCCACAGCGTCCACAGCGCCAGCGGCCAAGCCGGCCACAGGAACCACAGCCACTGACGGGCAAGGCTCGCCACATCCAGCGCCCCGAGGCTCGTGGCCCGCCAGCGCCAGGCACCGAAGACCATCGCGGTGATCGCAGCGGCTGCCATCGACACCGCCAACCACAGCGTGAAGGCCCGCACCTGCGCGTAACGCGACAGCGCGCACACGAACAACGCGGCCAAACCCGCGGCCAGCGCCATGCTGGGCGCACCGCTGCCGGCCAACAGCGGCAGTGCCAGCAGCACCGCGATGCGCGACTGCCCGACGCGGTAGGGCGCCACCGCCAATGCATAGCCGAACAACGCCGTGGCGAACAGCTGGCCGAGTTCGGGTGTGGTTTCGTGCCCGAGTTGCAACAGCCCGAGCGTGGCGATCAATGCCAGCACGGCGCCGTCGGCGATGGCGCGGGCGTAGTCGATCGGCGTTGCCTCCCCGCCGAACGCGAACGGAACCGGCTGCGCGGCTTCGGTGCGCGCCAGGTGGAAGCTCGTGTACCAGACCAGCGACAACGTCGCCGCCAGCAGCAGTGCGAACGGAATCCGGGCCGCGAAGGCCGGGTCGAGCCAACCACTTCCGGCCGAGATGAACGCCGCACCGAGCCAGTGCGGCAGCAGGGCGGTGTCGGCCGGCACCCCACCGAGCGTCGGTGCCCACCACGGCGTGCGGCCTTCGGCGATTGCCACCATCTGGCCGAATGCGGTGATGTCGGCATTGCGCCACGGGTCGCGGCCGAACACGCCGGGCAACACGTAGGCGGCGCACAGCAACAGCAGCGCCACGCGCGGCAGACGGCGAGCGGCGCGCTCGGTGACCAGCGCGGGTTTCGGGCTCGGGTGCTTGCCCGCGCGGGCGGCGGTCAAGTCGGTGTCCTGACCCAGTGCCGGGGCGGAGCACACGTGAAAAAGGCAGCCGTGGCTGCCTTTTGATGGTGTCCGATCTCGGAGGGAACTGGAACCGTGCGACGCTGCAACAGCTGGCGCGGAGCCGTTCGGTCCGCGCCAGCTCGTTCAGTCGGCAGCAGCATCGGCCTTGGCGTGGGCCTTGGCGTCGCCCTTGGCATCGGCTTTGACATCACCCGCCTCGGCGGCCGGTGCGGCGGCAGGGCTCTTCTTCATGCCGACCCGCGCAAACTTGTTGCGGAACTTCTCGACACGACCGCCCAGGTTGTCGATGCTCTTCTGGGTGCCGGTGTAGAACGGGTGGGTTTCGCTGGTGCTTTCCAGCTTCATCAACGGCAGCTCACGGCCATCGTCCATCTTGATCGTCTCCTTGCTCTGGAGGCAAGAGCGGGTGACGAAGGTGAAGCCGTTGGACAGGTCCTGGAAGCAGACCTCTCGGTAATTGGGATGAATGCCGTCTTTCATGGGAAGTCCTTTTGGTTCTTGGAGCTCGGTCCTTGAACCGGTCGATTGACCAGCCACGTGGCGTGTGACCCGGATGTTCTTTCGAAAGTCCCGGGACCCATTCGCATCGCACTTGGTCGGAGGAGGCGGGCTGCACGCCCACCATGGTCAGCCGGCGATTGTAGTCAGCCTGCGATCAGCCGCCGCGCCGCATCATGTCGAAGAAGTCGAGGTTGTTCTTGGTGGCCTTCATCTTCTCGAGAATGAATTCCATCGCCTCGATCTCGTCCATCGGGTAGAGCAGCTTGCGCAGGATCCAGCTCTTCTGCAGGATTTCCGGCTTCAGCAGCAGTTCTTCGCGGCGCGTGCCGCTCTTGTTGATCAGGATCGACGGATAGACGCGCTTTTCGGCCATGCGCCGGTCGAGATGAATCTCGCAATTGCCGGTGCCCTTGAATTCTTCGTAGATGACCTCGTCCATCTTCGAGCCCGTGTCGACGAGCGCGGTGCCGATGATCGTCAGCGTGCCGCCTTCTTCGGTGTTGCGGGCGGCGCCGAAGAAGCGCTTGGGGCGCTGCAGCGCGTTGGCATCGACACCACCCGACAGCACTTTGCCCGACGACGGCAACACGTTGTTGTAGGCGCGGGCCAGGCGCGTGATCGAGTCCAGCAGGATCACGACGTCCTTCTTCATCTCGACCAGGCGCTTAGCGCGCTCGATCACCATCTCGGCCACCTGCACGTGGCGCGCCGCGGGCTCGTCGAAGGTGCTGCTGATGACCTCGCCGCGCACGGTGCGCAGCATCTCGGTCACTTCTTCCGGCCGCTCGTCGACCAGCAGCACGATCAGGTGGATCTCGGGATGGTTGGCCACCAGCGCATGGGCGATGTGCTGCATCATGACCGTCTTGCCGGTCTTCGGCTGCGCCACCAGCAAGGCGCGCTGGCCTTTGCCGATCGGCGCGATCAGATCGATGATTCGGCTCGTGATGTTCTCTTCGCCCTTGACATCGCGCTCGAGCCTGAACTGCTCCTTCGGGAACAGCGCCGTCAGGTTCTCGAACATGATCTTGTGTTTGCTCTCCTCGGGCGTCAGGCCGTTGACGCGGTCGACTTTGACAAGCGCAAAGTAACGCTCGCCGTCTTTCGGCACCTTCACTTCACCTTCGACCAGATCACCGGTGTGCAGGTTGAAGCGCCGCACCTGGCTCGGCGACAAATAGATGTCGTCGGTGCTGGCCATGTAGCTGGCTTCGATGCTGCGCAGGAAGCCGAAGCCGTCCGGCAACACTTCGAGCACGCCGTCGCCGAAGACCTGCTCGCCGCCGCGGGCTCGCTTCTTCATGATCGCGAACATCAGCTCCTGCTTGCGCATGCGCTGGGCGTTCTCGATCTCGAGCGAGTCGCCCATCGTGATCAGGTCGGCGACGTGCAGGGCTTTGAGTTCGGAAAGATGCATGGATGGGCACCCGGGGTGCAAAAGCGAAGTGGGCTGGCGCGCGCTCGGGGGCGGGCCGCAAGGCACGAAACCGCGGCAGGCGGCTTCAGAGGGGTGTGATCACCAGAACATCGTCGTCGCGCGCTGGGCTGTGGTTACGGCCAACAAAGCGCCAGCGTCGATGCTGGCGGAGCGCTGCGGGACGGTGTCCGGCGTTGGGGGTCGAGCTGGACGGAACCTGCGACAGCGGCCCAACGAGTCGGCCGCTGATGGGTAAATTATAGAGGACGGTTCAAGCAGGCGGTCAACTGGAAGCGGATGCAGATGCGTCGCTGTTGCTCAGATGGCCGTCGAGGAAGGCTGTCAACTGCGCCTTGGACAGCGCCCCCACCTTGGTGGCCGCCAATTCGCCGTTCTTGAACAGCATCAGCGTCGGGATGCCGCGGATGCCGAACTTCTGCGGCACCTCACGGTTCTCGTCGACATTCATCTTGGCGATCTGCACGCGCCCTTCGTACGCCTTCGAGACCTCGTCCAGGATCGGCGCGATCTGCTTGCAAGGTCCGCACCACTCGGCCCAGTAATCCACGAGCACGGGCTTGTCGGCCTTCAGCACATCGCTGCCGAAGGAATCGTCTGTGATGTGCTTGATCAATTCGCTGCTCATGGCTGTGTCTCCGGGTTGGCGGCGCCTGTGCGGCGCCGCTTGCAAGGCTTGAGTGAGGCTTGGTCTTCGGCCGACTTCGGGAGCTCGGCACGCTAGCGCCTGTCGCGCGATTTTGACATAGGGCCTGCCGACACCCGTGCCGACACCAGCGCCGCTGGGGATGTGCCGGGCAATTCGGGTGTTGATCAAGGCACCGTTGAGGACTTGTCGGCGATCCAATCCGACGGCAATGGTTCGACCGCCCACGGACTCCCCGCCAGCCGCCACGCCCTCGGTGGTGCGCCACTTCGGTCGTCTGCAACTGCTGCAATTGCTGGGAAAAAGCGCGCGCACGATGGCTTGGCGTGTCAGAGACCCTCACACCGGCGACGCACTGATGCTGGTGCTGCCGCGCGTGCAGCCGGCCGGTGCCGATGCGCTGGACTACTGGCAACAGTGCGCCAGGCGCGCGGCACGGCTGTCGCACCCGCAGCTGGCCGATGTCGTGGAACTGGGGGTGCAGGATGGTTGGCCGTTCGTGACCCACCGGCTCGCCGACACCGCGACCTTGGCCGAGCGGTTGCCGCAGGCGGGCCTGCCAAGTCCGGAAGCCGCCGCGCTGGCCATCGATTGCCTGCGGGGCCTGGCCTTCGCGCACGAGGCGGGCGTCAGCCATGACGACCTGCAGCCATTCCTGCTGCTGGTCAACGACCATGGCGCCTTGCAGGTGGCCGGTCTGGCGGTGGCTTCCGAACAGATCACGGCAGGCGATGCCCACCGCAACGCCGGTGCTGTCGACCCGGTGGCTCTGAGGGCTCGGCGTGAGGCGGCTGAACGCGACGTGCTGGCCTGCGGCATCGTGCTGCACACCCTGCTGGCCGGACCGGATGTCATGTCGTCGGCCGACGTGCAGCGAGTGGCGGCGCGGATGCCACCCGAAGGCAAGGAGCCGCTGCGCCTGCCCTGGACCACGGGCCATCCGGTCGGGGAAGCGTTGCGCGCCATCGTCAACCGTTCGACCGACCGACAGCCGCAGCGCCGCTACCGCAATGCGCGCACCTTGCTGCGAGCACTGGAAGGCTGGCTGCAGGCCGAATCCGAAGAGGGTGGCGGTCCGGTCGCGTTGCTGCTGAACCGGCTGCGCAGCAGCGGG
>JBDSMV010000007.1:0-4537 GCA_039915715.1 Rubrivivax sp.
ACGGTCAGCAGCGAGTTGGGCAAAGGGTCCGTTTTCACGGTGCGGGTGCCGATGGCCTTGCCGATGGACGTCGACGCCGTCAACGAGGCACCGACCGCACATCCACTCGCGGGGCTCCCATGCCTGCTTCTCGGTGCAGCCGGCCCGGCTGCCGACCTTGCCGATTACCTTGCCCACGCGGGCTGCGCAGCGCTGTGTGTGCCGACCCTGGCCGCGGCCCTGGCCTGGTTGCACGGCGTCGGCCCCGGCCGCTGCGTCGTCGTTGTCGTCGAGCCGCTGGCGGGCATCGACCTCGTGCTCGCGGCATGCCGCGCTGTCGCGCTGGAGCGGCCCGAGATGGCGCTCGGCTTCGTCGTCATCGAATCCGGCCGGCGGCAACGCCCGCGCCGGCAGAAGCCGGACCAGGTGAGCATGGACGGCGAGTGTCTGCACCAAGCCGCCTTCCTGCAAGGCGTCGCACTCGCGGCCAAGCTCCCGCCAGCGGACGACGACGTCGATGCACCGCTTATCGGCGCGCGCGCAGCGCCGATGAGGCGAGGGCAACAACGCTTGGGCGCGGCTCCGTTGATCCTGGTCGCGGAAGACAACGAGGTCAACCAGAAGGTGCTGGCGTACCAGCTCGAACTGCTGGGCTACCGCGCCGAGATGGTCGGCGATGGTATCGAGGCCTTGGCCCGTTGGCGCCGCGGAGGGCACGCCTTGCTGTTAACCGACCTGCACATGCCGGCGATGGATGGCTACACGCTGGCCGCAGCGGTGCGCGCCGAGGAAGCTGGCGGGCCGCGCCTTCCCATCGTCGCGTTGACCGCCAACGCCTTGCGCGACGAGGAACTACGCTGCCGCCAGGCCGGCATGGACAGCTATCTGACCAAGCCGGTGCGTCTGGCACAGTTGAAGGCGGCCATCGACGTCTGGTTGCGGCCGGCGCTGCCGCGGTCGAACGAGGCGACGCCAGCCGATCCCGCCAGCATCTCGCCACCACCGGTCGACCTTGAGGTGCTGGCCGAGCTCATCGGCGACGACCCTCAGGTGATGAGGGAAGTGCTGGAGGCCTTCCGCGCGAACACGGCGCGCTCGGCGCTGGAATTCGCGGATGCACAGGCTGACGGTTCGCGGCAGGCCCTGGCCGATGCCGCCCACAAGCTGAAGTCGGCGGCAAGGGCGATCGGCGCTGCGCGACTGGGGCAGATCTGTGCCGACATCGAAGAGGCGGCCGTTAGAACGTCGCATGACTCGGCGCTGAGCCCCTTGATGATGGCTTTCGACAGCGAGTTGGACGCTGTCCACCACTTTCTCGATACAAGGTAGAACGGCCATGCCGGAACACAACTCAGACATTTGGCCACCCTTCCTGACGACTCTGCCGCAGGCGCTGGAGGCGGCCGAGGCGCCAGCGCCGCCGGGCGGTGGCATGGCGCCGCGCCGCCAGCCCGCTGTGCTACTGGTCGACGATGACCAGTTCATGCTCGGCATGCAGTCGCGCATGCTGCGCAGCATGGGCTACACGATGATCGGCAACGCCAGCAGTGCCGACGCCGCACTGATGCTGCTGGGCGAAGGGCGGGCGGCCGTGGATGTCGTCATTTGCGACCTGAACATGCCCGGCGTCGACGGCCTCGAGTTTCTGCGCCTCCTGAGCCAAAGCGCCTTCCGCGGCAACGTCATCCTGCTCAGCGGCGAAGGCCCCCGGATCCTCCACGCGGCGCAGAAGCTGCTCGCCGGACGCCCGCTGATGATCCTGGGTGCATTGGAGAAACCCGCCGGCCACTTGGCGCTGCGCATGCTGCTCGATCGCTGGCGTCCGACGGTCCCGCTGGAAGCTGCGGCGCCCCAGCCCATCTACACCGCCGCTGACCTGCTAGCCGCGCAACGGGACAAGCAATGGGTACTGCACTACCAGCCCAAAGTCGACTTGCGCACCGGCGCGCTGATCGGCACCGAGGCGCTGGTGCGCTGGAACTACCCGGAGCACGGGCTCATCTACCCGGACCGTTTTATCGGCGTGGCCGAGGAGTGCGGCGCCATCGGCCCGTTGACCGACTGGGCGCTGCGCGCCGCTCTCGATCAATTGGCGCTGTGGCACCAAGACGGCCTGCACATCCAGATGGCCGTCAACGTGTCGATGGAGAACCTGCTTACCCCCGGTTTTGCGCGCATGGTGACTGCCCTGGTGCGCGACGCGGGTCTGTCGCCCCAGGATCTGACGCTCGAGTTGACCGAGAGCCGCATCATGGCCATGTCGCCGGTGCCGCTGGAGACGTTGGTGCGACTGCGCATGCAGCGTTTCGATCTGGCCATCGACGACTTCGGCACCGGACACTCGTCGTTGGCGCAACTGCGCGACGTGCCGTTCACCGAGCTGAAGATCGACCGCGGCTTCGTCCAGGACGCGCGCCACAACCCGCTGATCCGGCCGATTCTGGAAGGCAGCGTCGGCATCGCGCAGCGGCTGGGCCTGCGGTCCGTCGCCGAAGGTGTCGAGACCGCAGACGACTGGATGCTGCTGCGTGAGATCGGCTGCGACACGGCTCAGGGCTATTTCATCGGCCGACCGATGCCAGGGGATCGCTTGGGCGTCTGGCTGGCCGAATGGCTGTCGGAGCGGCCGCGATTGGCCGCCCTGTGAAACACGCAGTGCAAGACAGCAAGATCCGGGTGACCTCGGACAAAGCCGACGATGCGAGGCAGATTCAACGCCAGCTGAAGTCGGACTTCGCCCATATGCAGCAGTCGACAGACGCCGACCGCTGCCCGCGGGACTTCGAGCAGCCTGTGTACGACGTGCTGCTGGCCTGGACCGCCGCCTTTAGCGATCACAGCGCTACTGCATCAGCCTGTGCCGACAGGACGGCGCGCTGCAGCAACACCGGCACCGCGCCGTCAGGTTCGGTCGCGCCCCCCGTGGATGAGAACGTCCCTGACAATCCGGGCCAATCTCTCTGTCTGTTCTTCAATGACCGCCTGCACACGCGGCAACAAGGTGGCCTCGGCCCCTGGAATTCCCAATGTCGATGTCGCCAGACGAATCGGAGCATGGGGGTTGCTCAACTCTTCGGCGACCAGGGCGAGAAGTTCCGCGTGTCGGCGCCGTACCTCCGCTGCCGCCGCAAGCAGATCCTGCGCGCCGAGCGTGGCCAAGAGGAGGCCCTCGTTGGCGTCGCGCAGATTCCTCTCTCTGTGCGCTTGCTCAAAGTTCACAAATTCGGGCTGGGCCCTGGGTCGCTGATGCAATTCGTGCGGAGCCGCCGGCGCAAGTCCGAGTGAGGGCTCGCCAACAGCATGGGCTCGTCCGCGTTTCTGCTTCTTGGCTAGATACATCGCCGAATCCGCGCAGGCGATCAGCGTGCCCGCGTCCAACCCGTCTTCCGGATAGACGCTGATGCCGATGCTCGCCCTCAAGGGCAAGGGTTGGCTGTCGAACCGGCTGTACGAGGCCAACTCGGCATTCACCTTCGCGGCAACGACCGACGCGTCCGCCGCGTGGGTCACTTCTGCTAGAAGCACCAGGAACTCGTCACCGCCATGGCGACTGACGGTGTCGGTCTCGCGCACCAGCGACGTCAGGCAGTCGGCGACCAGCCGCAGCGTGCGGTCTCCCGCCGCATGGCCGAACGTGTCGTTGACCTGTTTGAATGAGTCGAGGTCCAGGAACAGAAGCGCCACACAGTTGCCGTGCCGCTTCGCATTGGAGATGGCCCGCTCGAAGCGATCCAGAAAGACCGTCCGGTTCGGCAACCCGGTCAGCGGATCCAGCCCACCCACCCGAGCTGCCTCGTCGAGCGCGCCAAGGGCCGATTCCGCATCCATCTGCGCGCCCAATGCGCTGACGACCAGTTGCTCATTGGCCTTCAGAAGCAGACTCGCCTGTCCGTGGTCGAGGCGCGCCTCCACCATCACCACCTCCTGCAGCAGTTGCACCAGCACGGCACGCATCGCCGAGACTTTGCCCTCCAGCTTCGCGAGCTGCGCTTCGGCCTCGTTCGACGGACTGCTTGGCCGGTCAGGGGCGTTGTTCATATCGCAGCTGTCTGCTGGCGCGCATCAATCATCGAGGTCGTTCGCGGCCAACGGCGCCGGCTGCGCGACAGGCTTTCGGGTGGGCCGGCCCCCGAGCAAACCTTCCTGGTCGTCGATCATCTGGCCAATCTGAATGCCGTCGGCATTGATGCTGAACTCGCGCAACTCGTTGGAATGTGCACTTGCTCGCACCTTCACGACCGCCATCACGCGCCGCAAACGGCTGTCGACCTCGATGTAGCGCTGCACGATGATGGCGTCCGTCATGAACGCGGTGCCATAGGGGCTGAAACGAAGGTCGGTGTAGCGGTCTTCGAGTTCCGAGGTCATCAGCACGGTCACCCCGACTCCTGCGAGTGCGGTGACGAGGTACGACAGCGACTCGCGGAAGTCCGCGCGGAACGTCGGCGCCAGCGCGAGCTCGAAACCCGACAGGGAATCGATCACGACGCGCGTGGCGCCCAGCTGCCGAATGCTCTGTAGCAACAGGTACACGACTTCGTCGATCGAGAGGTCGACG